>JBKJUN010000002.1:0-9986 GCA_046590555.1 Bryobacter sp.
GCTTCGATGCCCGAGACGCCGGGGACGTGCGAGGCAATACTGGCGGAGTGGATGAGTGAGGCTCCGGGGCAACTGAGATCCTGCACGCAAAGGAACATCTTGTACTTCTGTGCGGCGGCGGCCATCAGCATTGCCTGGCTTTGGCCCTTGCAGGCTTTTAGCGCGACGCCGGTGTAGCCGAGGTCACGGGCGAGCAGCAGAGTTTCGAGATCGGTTAGGGATTCATCGATTACTATGGGGCGGAGTTTGTTGGCCTCGTGCATCAGGTTCTTGCTATCGGCTTTGAGGTCGCGGGCGGTGGGTTGTTCGATGTACTCGATGCGGTCGAAGCCACGAGGGGAGAGTTCTTTTACCTTGCGGAGGTATTCGAGGAGGTAGGCGACGTTTGGGCAACGCTCGTTGAAATCGACACAGTAGCGCCAGTTGACGTTGGGGCTGGTTTCTTCGGCGATGCGGTTGATTGAGACGGTGCGATCAATGTCCCACTTGAGGTCATCGCCCTGGAGCTTGATCTTGATGTGATGAAGGCCGTTGTAGCGGATCCATTCGGGGAGAGTTTCCGGAAGGCCGTCGGCGAGACGCCTGGTGATGTCTGTTTCTGTTAATGTGTCGACACCGCCGACGGAGTGGTAGAGGTTTACTTCGGCGCGGGGCTTTGCGTTGACGTAGCGATTGAGGTGTTCGCCTTTGAAGTCTTTACCGAGGTAATGGGCGAGGTCGTGCTGCATCAGGTCGGGGCCGTAGGTCTGGTAGCAGTTGAGGCCGAGGGCTTTGCCAAAGGCGTCGTGGATGGCCGCGTCGATGGGGCTTGCTGTGACGAGGGTGCAGAGTTTGGGGATGGGAGCGAGCAGCTTGAGTTCGGCTGAGACTGCGACGGCGGCCTTGAGATATTCGGGTTCCAGGGCTGTATTGATGTCGATGGGGTGGCCGTATTCGCGGTAAGTGTTGGTGAGCGAGACAAGACGCTTACCGAGTGACTGCATGGCATTCTGCGTGATGTTGTAAGACATCTCGCGCGAGGGGAAGGCCCAGGGGTTCGAGAGCGGCATCGAGCCAAAGCCTTCAGCGACCTTGCCATCACGGGTGCGAACGCGGGCTTTGACGTTGAGCAGCGTGGTGTGGTCCATGGCGACACCACCAAATTTATAGGGCGAGCGGTAGCGGATGTCTTCGAATGAGGATGTAATGCTGTCGATTTGGATCATCTGGGGCTTGGGTTTGGCGATAGCAGCGGATGTGGCAAGGGCAAGGCAGAAGCGCCGCGTAAGGGTGGAGCCAGGGTTCATACATTACGGAGTATATCGGGGATAGAATGCTTGGTAAGTGAACGTGCGAGAACTATTTGTCATGGGCAGTTTGTCAGTGGGAAAACACATCCTGAATTTCAAAGAAGATTTCCCATCACAAGGAAACGACTCGCATCGCCCCACCTTGAAACTTGGTCTGGTTCACCCCTGGTTATGATTGGGAACACTTTGAGGCGAATGAGTTTGTTTCAGAACTGAGGAAATTTTTCGATGAGTCAAGAAAAAATGGGACTTGAGCCGCCGATTTCGTCTTCGGGAAATTCTTGCCGAGAAAAAAGACTTTAAACCTGGCACTGGACCACTGCCTGGAAATGGTTTTAGTTACTAAAAGTGCTGTCGCAGCATGCTGCTGGTGATGGGTGCTGAGGAGTGGAAGTAGCAGCTTGGCCTAGGCGATAGCAGCGGCGTCGATTGCGGCGAGGCGAACGACAACCTTGCTGTATTGCTGATTGCGGCCTTCCACAAACTGGTCGCCGATGGCGGTGACGATGATCGAGATGGCTTGGCCCTTAACGTGGAGCGTGACGCCTTTTTTGGTTTCCATGCTGGAGCGCAACAGCGCCATGATCCAGTCGCCGGAAGTATTGCCTTGTGCTTGGGCTTGGCTGGCGATGAATGCGGAGGCAAGGGTGAAGGGGATTAATCTGCGTGTCATTGTTGGTTCTCAATCGTTTTAGCGGCAACCACGGCACAAAGCGATCAACTGGGAAGAAGAAAGTTCGCGAAGCGATTGTGAGAGGCGGTTTGAACTGCGTCGGCAAGGGTGTATTGGTCCAGGGTTGCCAGGAAACTTTCGAGGGCGGCGCGGAGTGGGGCTTTGAGTCCGCAGACCGGGACAATGGGGCACGTATTTGATTCCTTGTCGAAACACTCCACCATGTTCATGTTGGGCTCGCACGCCTTGACGACATCACTAAGCCGAATCTTGTCCGGGCTTGCCAAGAGACTGACACCACCCCCGCGTCCCATTGTGGTGGAGACAAATTGGTGTTCAGCCAGATTCTGAATCACCCGTACCAAGTGGTTCTTTGAAATCCCGAAAGCATCGCTGATCTCGCGCGTATTGACGCGGCGATCCGGGAAGTGAGCCAGATAGAGGAGCACTCGAAGCGCGTAGTCAGTATGAAGCGTTAGGTGCATTCAACCAATAGGTTAGCTGGCTGAGGGGCAGAGACAAAGGCATCACTGTGAATATCGCGACTGGCCATGCCCGCAAGGAAGACGCGTTTCTTGAGTTGCTGAACGACCGCCGGGTCACCACAGATGTAGCCCCGCCAGCCTTTAAGTTGCGAATGAGCACTTAAGATCACGTCAGTGATCGAGCCATGAGTATCCAAAAGTACGGGCTGATATTGGAGATTGTCGTGCTTCGCAGCCAGTGCTTCTAGCTCGTCCTGCAAGTAGAGCCCTTGAGCATTGAGTGCACCGTGGTAAAGCCAAATTGGACCTTGGTGTCCCTGCTCAAGCGCATCTCGAAGGATGCCGTATAGCGGAGCGAGTCCGGTTCCCGTGCCAGCCAGCAGGAGAGGTTGATCGATGGCAGCTTTCGTATAAAAACAGTTGCCAGCAGGGCCCTGTAGGCCGACTTTTATACCTGGCAATGCGCTTTGAGCAAGCCACGAACTCATTTGGCCGTTGGCGACAATGCGCACGTGCAGCTCAAGGTCGCCTTCACTGGGGAGGCTGGCAATCGAGTAGCTGCGTGCGAGACCGTCTTCTCGAAAGAGTGTCAGGTATTGGCCGGCCCGATGTGCGGACGGAGTATCCGGTTTAAGAAGCACCCTAAGCACTGTCGGGCTCAGCCATTTGGTCTCTAGCAGGCGCGCTGTACTGCGCACACCTGCTCCCGGCACCTCGACAACAAGGTTCCCGGTTGGATGACAAACGCAGGCCAGAAAGCAGGACTGCTCAACCCAGGAAGCCTTCAACCCTGCCTGAGAAGCCGGAGTCGGCTGTCCGGACGATGCTTTGAGCAGGCAACTCTGGCAGACACCTGCGCGACAGGAATGCGGAACAGCCACACCCATCCGCAATAATCCGTCAAGAACAGATTCGCCGGAAGCAAGCTCAACCTGTTGCCCCTCCCAATCGATTGCAGCCATTGGTTAACGATTGAGAACGTCGGCCCGGGTCGATTCTGCTACTGCGGCAACTTGAGCGATCAACTCTGGAGCTACATTCAGTTCGGTCAGGCTTTGCCCAAGTAGTTCAATGACTGCATCGAAATGAGAATCATTGAGGCCACGCTGCACCAGATGGGCGTGCCCCCGGCGCATGTCTTGCCCGGTGTAGTGGACAGGCCCCCCAAAGGCCATCGTGAGAAATGCCTTCTGTTTGGCAATCTGGTGATCCATCTCAACGCCTTCAAAAAAATGGCAGATGCGGTCATCGGAGAGAACCTTGCGATAGAAAATATCTACTGCAGCTTCGACGGCAGCTTGGCCGCCTAATTGTTCGTAAAGTGTGCTCATAAAGTAACGATGCATTTAATATGCATCGTTACGAATTGGAAGTCAATTATTGTTGCATACTAAATATCACTTTTTCCGATTCACAACTAGTTTGAATGATTTCTTCGTGTGTTTTCAAGGTCTTGGATCTAAAGCGAATGAAGTGAAGATTTCCGCTTGGCAGTTTGGACGCCGATGGAACTTGTATTTATACACGGCTACAGCGTTCGAAACACTGCTACGTATGGAGATCTGCCCAGCCGGCTGGAATCAGAATTGGCCCGCCGCGGCCACACGGTCCGAGTGGACCATATTTATCTTGGCAAATATGTCAGCTTTAACGATCAAGTAAGTCTCGACGACCTGAGTCTTGCCTTTGAAACGGCAGTGCGAGAGAAGGGGCTCAAGAACTTTGCCTGCATCACACACTCTACCGGTGGCCCGCTTGTTCGCAACTGGATCGTACGCCATGGCGGTGAATCGCTTACACACCTGATCATGCTGGCCCCAGCAAATCATGGCTCCGCGCTGGCCCAATTGGGCAAGGGCCGCCTGAGCCGAATCAAGTCATTTGTCGAATCAATAGAACCGGGGCAAAAGATCCTGGACTGGCTTGAATTAGGCAGCGAATCACAGTGGGATCTGAATCTCGACTGGATGGATTACGATGGCCCGGCTCACGGCGTCTTCCCTTTTGTGCTCACCGGTCAAACCATAGACCGCAAGCTCTACGATCATTTGAATTCCTATACGGGCGAGGCAGGCTCCGATGGAGTGGTGAGAGTTGCGGCGGCGAATCTGAACTATGACTACGTGCGCCTCTATCAGCAGCCTGGTGGCGAACTGGCACCTGTCGCGTGGAAGCGTAGCGCTGAAACGGCGCTGGCGATTCTGCCGGGGATGGCGCATGGCGGCAACGCTCGCGGCATTATGACTAGCGTCACTATGGAGAATTCCCACCCAGCACTGGATGCAGTGCTCGAATGTTTGGCAGTCAGGACAGATGCCGACTATGAAGCCCTACGAGAGAACTTTGCCATTCGTTCGGCACTCGTGCAGGAGTCTGAACGGGTGGACCGTTGGCGCTCGATAGGGCGAGAGTTTTCGAGCTTCAATCCGCCACACTCGATGCTCTGTCTGCGTGTGGTCGACGACAAGGGCAATCTGATAGAAGACTATGATGCAGCATTTACGGCTGGTGAAGAAGCGTCGCCGGACCTGTTGCCGCAAGGCTTCTTTCGCGACAGGCAGCGAAACTCCAAGCACCCCGGACGGCTGACTTACTATCTCGATCACGAGAAGCTGAGTTCGATTGCCGTAGGCTTTGAAGTGACTGCACGTCCGGCCGAAGGCCTCGTTAGATATCAAAAGGCATCTATTCACCCTCAGGCGATGGGAGCCATCCTCAGGCCCAATGAAACCATGCTGGTCGAGATTGTGCTGAGACGGCTGGTGGATATCAACAGCTTCCGCTTGACGCAAGAGTTGGCACCTCAAGACATCTCAGGTGAGGCTAGCGGCGAAAGCTGCTAGCCATCCGGCACTTACCAGCGCAGGCGAAGCGCGAGTTGATAGGTTCGCGGCAGATTCGATGCGCTGGTGATGCGACCGAAGTTGCCACTGGTCGGGTTGGTGTCAGGACCATTGAAGATCGTGTGGTTGAAGGCATTAAACGATTCCACACGGAACTGTGCAGTGATGCGCTCAACGATCTTTACGTTCTTGATCATCGAGATGTCGATGTTATTGATTTTGTCGCCGCGATAGGCAGGGAAGGCTTGCGGAAAGGTACGAACGTTTGCGCCAAGCTGGTTGGCGGCGGCTCGCTCAAAGCGAGTGACGTCAAACACCTGAGGCAGATTGCGGGCTTTCCACTGCAGGTCACCACCATAATAAATCACGTTGCCGAATTCCACGGGCCCACCGCTCTGCAAGCTGTAGATCGTGTTGAGCTGCCAGCCGCCCACCAGGCGATTGCCCTTGGCCCCGGAGTTGCCAAGGAGGGCCTTGCCTTTGCCGATGGGCAATTCGTAACTACCAGAGAAGACAAAGCGCTGCGGACGGTCCTCACCAGCGACACGGTATTGCAGGCGGGAATCACCGGGGTTCAAGCGATTGGTCGCTTCCAGCATCTTCGACCACTGGTAATTGGCAAGGAATTGCAATCCATTCGAGAAGCGCTTCTCATAGCGGGTCTGGAGCATATGGAACTTCGAGAAGCCGTTGGCTTGGGCTTCCACACTCACTCCGCCATTGCCACTGAACTGTGGGTAGGCGCGCAGCAGGTTGTCCTGCGAGAAAGTGTTCCCATTCAAGCCGGTACCTGGAATCAAGCCCCGGAACGGATTGGGAACCACTGTGGCCAAACGAGTAATGTTGGCCTGGTCGCGGGTCGGATTTGTGGAAAGATACTGGTTGGGTACGAAGTTGAGATCTCGGGTTTCGGGGATCCTGGTGGCATCGGAACCGATGTATCCGATTTCGACAACGGCATTCTTGCCCACCGTCTTCTGTACGTTGAAATTCCAGCGCCACGTTTGCGGGCTGCCGAGCTTGCGATCGACGGTGCGAACCGTCTGACCCAGAAATGTATCGGCACCCAGTGAGTTTCCTACCGGCTGCAGAATCCCAGCGGGGTAAGGATTGGCAAGAGTAGAGGCAGGCGTCAGGAAGACACCGCCAGCGGCAGAGACTAAATCCGTCTGACGGCTGAAGCCTGGCTGTTGAATGCCAAAGGTTCCGTAAGTGCCAACGAAAAGGCCACCTCCGCCGCGAATCACCATACCCTTGGCCCAGCCAGGCTGCCAACTGAGGCCAAAGCGCGGCGAGAAGCTGAATTTGTAAGGGTCGTAGATGGTGCGCTTATCGGGCGAGGCAAAAAAGACGCCGCCGCGTGGGTTGAACTGCGAAACCGGGAGGATCGCGCTAGGGGCGGCAGTGTAGTTGGCGATTGCGGCAGTCGCAATGCTGTTCTGCGCATTCGGATCGAAGCCTGCAAGGGTGCGGTTGAAGCGCTCGGTAGTGCCTGACTCCGATTCATAACGCAGACCGATGTTCAAAGTTAGATTGTTGCGAATGCGCCAATCGTCCTGAACGAAGAATGCAGAATAGTAGGACTGATTCGTGCGCGAGGCAGCAACCTGGAAGTTACCACCGGTCGGTAGTCCAAGCAACATGCCAGCAAGGTCTTGCCCGATACGAGCGTTGGCCGCATTGGAAGCGGCACGAGTCCATTCCGGGCCAAATGTATAGAGGCCGCTCGAGTTGCCAAAAGCGTTGGAACTTTCGATCAGCTTACGAAGATCGGCGCCGAACTTGAGGTTGTGTTTGCCGGTGATCTTCGTAATGCTTTCGAAGATTTGATATGTATCGAACGGGGTTTTATCACCGCCAGAATCACCAAAGTCACTAAAGCTGTTATCCGGAAAGTCGATTCGCGGGAATACGTTTTTCGTACTGCTGGCTTTGAGGGAAACAGGCAGGCCGAGAGCGGTGAAGTCGAAGCCATCGCTTGGGCGAGTTGTGCCTTCAACGAAGCGATTCCAATTTACACGAGTGTTAAAGAGCAGCGTCGGAGTTGCAGTGTAAACATCGTCAAACAGGAAGCCCCAGTTGACCCGGCTCAAAAAACCTCCTGAAACGATATTGTTGTAGCGGTTGCCGCGATTTTCGATACGGTCGTTCTGCCGCATGTTAAAGAAGAGCTTATGGCGATCCGAGATGTTCCAGTCGAATCGGCCCACATAGCTGGAAAAGATGTCGCTGCGCACGGCGTTGTCGAAACGGTTGTTCTGGCCGATATTGCTGCCCTCGGTGTTGGGCGCCGGCAGGAAGCTAAGAATGTTGGTTGAGATCGGGCTGATACGGTTGGCCGGAATGATGTTTCCAGCAAAGGGCTGGCGGGTAATAATTCCATTGTTCAGAACGCCAGTATTAGGGTCGTAAATTGTGACGCCTTGCGAGGTGAGGGCGCTAAAATCGCCACGGCGTTGCGCCGCAGAGGGAATCGTCGAGAAGGTGGGCTCAGGCTCGGACTGTTTGATGCCTTCATAGGTAAAGAAGAAGAAGAGCTTGTTCTTGCCGTTGATCAGCTTCGGGATCCAGATCGGCCCCCCGATCGATCCCCCGTACTGGTTGAAACGCGTAACGGGCTTGCGCTGATTGGCGGCGTTGGTAAAGAACGGAGTCGCCTTCAGCCGCGACACCTGATTGAACTCATATAAGCTGCCATGAAAGTCATTCGTGCCACCCTTCATCACGACATTGACAGTACCCCCCGACGTGTTGCCATATGCCGCATCGGGCTGAAAGGCTTCTACCTTCACTTCGGCGACGGAATCAATGGGAGGATTGTAAGCAACGCGGCGATTGCGGGTCATGTCGGGCGCGCCGTCGAGGAGCAACTCATTCGATTGCGACTGACCACCGCCCATCGAGAAGCCGGAAGGGCCGGCATTGTCGAAGGGGCGAGTAAAGCGCGGGTCGCTCGATGGCGTAACGCCATAGGCTAGCTGCGCCAAAGTCAAGGCAGTACGCCCGTTCATCGGCATACTCTCGATTTGGCTGGACGTGATCACCTGCCCGACGCTGGCCGAGGCGGTGGAAAGCAGTGCCACGTCTGCAGTGACAGTAACCGATTCTGCCTGGCTGCCAATCTGAAGAACAATGTCTTGGGAGACGCGCACGTTTGTGCCGATCGTGATTCCGCTTTGGGTGTATTTCTTGAAGCCCTGCACTTCCACCGATAGCCGGTAAGGCCCGGGAGCCAAAAAAGGCAGCGTGTATACACCGTCCGGGCTGGTGGTGGCTTCTGCCTTCGCGCCGGTACTGGCCTCGGTCGCGATTACTTTTGCGCTGGGGATGGAAGCGCCAGATGGGTCAGTCACCCGGCCGGAAATTGTGGAGCGGAACTCTTGCGCGTACAACGAGGCGCAGAGGGTCATCATCAGAGAGACTTTAAGCAACATAACTAGACGAAGTCTATCGCATTCCTCAAAACTCCGATACAAGGCAAATTCACCGCTACAGGTTGTGGCAGAACATTTATGAACCACAAGATAGCAGATGCCGCTTTACTTCTCGCCGATCCTGGTTTAGTCTGGAATCACTCCCCCCCGAGTGCTGACTGCCTTTCTTTTCTGAAAGTTCGTGGTCGGTGAAGTCTTAAGTCTGCGAGGGGATCACTCCATTGCTAAAACTGAAACGCCTGGAATTACAGGGCTTTAAGTCATTTTGCGACCGTACCGAAATGCGCTTCCAAGGTGAAGGCGTTGCGGCTATTGTTGGCCCGAACGGTTGCGGCAAATCGAATCTGAGCGACGCCATCAGTTGGGTGCTCGGTGAGCAATCCGCCAAGAGTCTTCGTGGCGGACGCATGGAAGATGTCATTTTCGCAGGCACCAAGGATCGCAAACCCCTTGGCATGGCTAGTGTCACGATTTCGATGGTCGATTCCGACGGCAGCTTTCTAGACCGCGTTCTTCCACGCGAAAAATCCGACAACAAGCCAGAAGAAGCAGAAGCAAAGCCCAAAACATCGCGTGAGATCACAGTCACCCGGCGCCTCTATCGCTCCGGCGACAGCGAATACCTGATCGACGGCAAGATCGCCCGCCTGCGTGACATTCAGGACGTCTTCATGGGTTCGGGCCTCGGCCCGGAGAGCTACGCGATCATCGAGCAGGGCCGCATCGGCCAGATTCTGTCGAACAAACCGATGGACCGCCGCGCCATCATCGAAGAAGCCGCCGGCATTACCAAATTCAAGACCCGCCGCCGTCTGGCTGAGAGCCGCCTTGAGAGCGCCCGCCAGAACCTCAACCGCGTCTTCGACATTCTCGAAGAAGTGGGCCGCCAGGTAAACAGCCTCAAGCGTCAGGCTGCCAAAGCCAAACGTTATGAAGAGCTCAAGTTCGAACTCGATGGCCACGTCAAACTGGTTCTCTCCAACCGCTTCCGCTACCTCGAGCGCGAAGCCGCCAAGGTTGCCCTCGAACTTGGCGAATCCACCACTGCCTACAACGAAACCTCGGCCGCACTTGCCCTCCAGGACGCCGAACAACAAAAGCAGCGCGCCCGCTTCTTTGAGATCGAAGCTGCCCTCACCGCCGCCCGCAAGCAACTCGCCGAATACGAACTTGAAGCCGAGCGCACGCGTGGCAAGCTCAGCAGCCAGTCCCAGCAGATCGGCAACATCGACCAGCGCCTCGCCACCAGCGAAGCCGAAGTC
>JBKJUN010000448.1:0-2429 GCA_046590555.1 Bryobacter sp.
CAATGAGGTACAAGCGGAGCAAGATACACAGACTGCAGTGTTGCATCAGTTGATGCACAAGAGAGATTCGCTGGACCGGCAGGAACTGCTGAAGCGGCTTGAGGCTACCGATCTGGCCCTAGACCGTGCTGCAGCCAGTTCAGCATCATCTCCTGAAGCTGCCCGCTGGGTGGAGCTTCGCGCAAAAGCAAAGTCTTTCTCTGGAGATGCCCGGAAGTTGCTCAGCATAAAGGGTGAGTTGCCAAACCTTCCCCTGGACCGGCTTTTTGAAAATCATGACGAAGTGGTGGACCTGGTGCACGAACTGCTTACGTTGAGCGGGAGCCGGGTGAGCGCCGCCGAGACTTCGATAGAGGCAGAATCGAAAGACCTGGCAAAACAGTCTTCCTGGCTTCTGGGCACCAGCTTCGGCCTGGCACTGATTTGTGCTGCAATTACGATTCTTTATATCCGCTGGAGCATCCACCAGATGCAATGGCAGGCAACGGAGTTGAACAAGGTTTCGTGGCACATGCTGCAGAGCCAGGAGGCTGCGGCGCGGAGGTTCTCGCATGAATTGCATGACGAGCTTGGGCAGAGCCTGGCCGCAGTAAAGGCGAACCTTCTCGCACTGGACCATAAGCAACTCGAAGACAGAAAACAAGACTGCCTCTCACTGGTGGACGAAGCCATTGCCAATGTCCGCGAACTCTCCCAGTTGTTGCGGCCAGTGATTCTCGATGACTTTGGCCTTGAGGCTGGATTGCGCTGGCTGACTGAGAAATTCGCGCACCGTACAGGTCTTGAACTTCAATTCGATTCCAATTTACCAGGCCGACTGCCGGATGAGACAGAGACGCACCTGTTTCGTATTGCGCAGGAAGCGCTCACAAATATTGCCCGTCACTCTGGGGCAAGCCGAGTGAGCGTGAGCCTCAAGGCCGAAGATGAAAAGGTCTGGCTTCGAATCGAAGACAATGGCCGGGGGCTCGACGCTGCCGCATCGAAGACATCGAGTGTCGGCCTGACAGGCATGCGGGCCCGAGCTTCGCAAGCCGGTGGAGAACTGACTGTTAACTCTTTACCCAGTAGAGGAGTGCGAATCGAAGCCTGGGTGCCTACGTTAGAACCGGAAAACTATGTTGAACAAGAAAACGCGAATCTTATTGGCTGATGACCACTCGGTGGTGCGGAGTGGCTTCCGCATGATTCTTGCCTCACAGACAGATATGGAAGTTGTGGGCGAGGTGGCCAATGGCCGCGAAGCGGTTGAGCAGGCCACGGCATTGCAGCCGGATGTAGTGATCATGGATGTCACGATGCCGGAGCTGAACGGGATTGAGGCGACGCGCAGAATCACGGCCGCACTGCCACGGACCCGGGTGCTGGCTTTATCAATGCACAAAGATTCGGTTTATGTGCGCGAGATTCTTCGGGCCGGGGCTTGTGGCTATCTTCTGAAAGACTCGGGTGAAGGAGATCTGGTGTCGGCTGTTCGTGCCGTGGCCCGTGGTGAAGGATATCTGAGTTCTGGTGTCTCTAATGCCGTACTGACCGATTACCGTAAGCACGTTACAGACCCGATTGATCTACTCTCAAGCCGGGAGCGCGAAGTGCTGCAGATGATTGCCGAGGGCAAGACGAACAAGGAAATTGCAGTTACCTTGAACCTGAGCGTCTATACGGTGGAGGCGCACCGGGGCCGCATTATGGAGAAGCTGAATCTTCATTCCACCGGTGAGCTGGTTCGCTTTTCGGTACGAAATGGGTTGATCGACTGATCTGATTCGATATCTTATATAGATCATGTCGAACTACTCGCGGCGTTCTTTGCTCGCCGCACCTTTCTTTATTCGCAACTTGATTTCAGCACCGCCCAGCGGCAGGGTGAGGCTGGCTTCGATGGGAGCTTCGGGCATGGCCTGGGCGACGCTCGACGGGATTGCGACGCACTCGTCAGTTGATCTGATATCGGTTGCTGAAGTGGATACGTTGCGGAACAAGCGTGTCAGCGAGAAGTATCCAAAGGCCAAGCTCTATCAGGACTGGCGCAAGATACTCGATCAGGAATACAAGAACCTCGACGGGGTTTGTGTCGGGACTCCCGATCATATGCACGCACCGCAGAGCATGGCCGCCATTAGGCGCGGGCTGCACGTGTATTGTCAGAAGCCGCTGACATCCCATGTGCATGAAGCTCGCAAGGTGGCGGAGTATGCGCGGTCAAAGAATCTGGTGACGCAGATGGGGATTCAAATTCACTCCCACGCCGAATATCAGACGGCGGTGCAGGTGATACAGGCCGGGGCGATTGGGAAGATCAAGGAAGTGCACGCCTGGAGCAACAAGAAGTGGGGCGATACAACACCGCGACCGACCTCAGCTGACACTGTTCCAACGACGCTCGATTGGGATGGATGGATTGGAGTTGGCAAGACGGAGTCTTACAT
>JBKJUN010000125.1:0-14604 GCA_046590555.1 Bryobacter sp.
AGCATGGGCGAGCGCGAGTACCTTGCCTTCAGAGAAGCGTGGGCCCATGCTTTTGAACAGGCAACAGATTGGCACAAGCGAAAGCCGCCACTCCGGCCGGACACAACGGTTCCGCCGCTCGCGAGTACGGACGAGGCTTAACCCATGCCCAGCGGTTGCCTACTCAGTCTCATCGCTTTTGCGCTTGGCTGCGCCGCCGGCTTTTATCTGATTGGCGATACGAAAATCCAGGATCAGTATTGGATTCCGTTCGTCTATGGCGGGCTCTCCATGCTGACTTATTTGAACCTCTGGGGGATCGTGCAGGCCTGGCAACAAAGGCGATCCTTCAATCGGCCAAGGGCCAATTGGCGCGATGGGACGATGATCGGCATCACCGGCAAGATCCGCGCTCAGAACAAGCCGATGATTGCTCCGTTCTCGAGACAAGAGGCGGTGATGGTGCAGTACTCCGTCAAGTTTGACGAATCCGATGGCAACCCAAGCGATTCCCGCCTTTGCTTTGGCATCATGAGGACCCCTTGCTTAATTGATTTCGAAGGCCAATCCTACACGCTCGCAGGTTTGCCATTCATGACCGAATTAAGCCCGCGCATTCTCTTACCTCATGCAGCCTTTCCAGCGGCCATTGAATTCGTGCGGCATACAACATTTGAACCATTACTGAAGGATCCGCTTAAGGTGATGCGCGAAACCTGGGCGGCGTTTAGCGATGCCGATGGAGACGTCCAGACCCACTACGCGATGCCAAATTACCAAAGCGACTTCATAGAAAAATTGGAATCGCAAGCGGGAGACAATCTCAGAGGCCTCGATCCCTTCCGCAGCTTCAGGCTCGAAGAACTCAGCGTTCCGCATGGAACCGAAGTCAGCATCAACGGTACTTATCTTGCTCAACAAAATGCAATCGACATCGGCGGAGCACTAAGCAAGACCTTCCACTCTCTGAAACTGGGCCCGGGCTCGCTCCCGTCCAATGGTCCCATCATCAAGGCACTCATCTTTGGTTTTGTCTTCACCGCTGCACTTCTCTGCGCCACCTATTTTCTTGCAATACTTCCCAAGACTTAGCTTGCGCCAAAGCAAAGGATGTCCTTTATAACTTTTTTTTCGGCGGTCTATCTTTGCTTACTATTTTGAACTTATGGCGAATCGTGCAGCCATGGCTTAAGAGTGGTGCGGAAATCACCTCAATGGAACTTTCAAGGCGAATTGAAACACCATCGACATTGGTGTTGGATTCAGCAAGTTCTTTCTGTCCAGTTTCAACTGGGCAATTTACACGCTAATGATGCTTCCAATATATGGAAGCCCTAATGGATGCTGTAGGGAGCCTTCAAAGCAAATGGAGCGATGTCGATATCAAATTCAGCTCCACCGACTGCAAGCATACGGTAGGTTCCATACATGCTCCCAGTCGGAGTTTCGAGCTTGCACCAGGAGGAGTATTGAAAGGATGAACCGGGCTCAAGCGCTGGCTGCTTTCCGATAACGCCAGGTCCTTTCACTTCCTTAACTAGGTCCACCGCGTCAGTGATCGTCCAATGCCGGCTCAGAAGTTGAACCGACTGTTCACTGCGATTGGTGATGCGAATTGTGTATTCAAAAACCCAAGTGCCTTGCATCGGTCTGGAATTTTCAGGGGAATACCTTGAAAGAACTTCAACGCGAATATCGTGGGTCACAGCGTCGGACAATGGTCCGAGATCAGCAGAAGAGCTTGTCATACGAGCAAAGATCAGAATACCAAGATTGCCTGAGCGGTCGTCGCAGCAGGCTTGCATGATCAACGCTACTTTGCCGGAATAGGCACTAGTCTTTTGGCGGAAGACACCTGCAATGTACGAATTGGCGCGGCGTTTGAGAATGCGCAAATCTTCTTCATGTAGTTGGCCAATCAGCCTAAATTCCAACATTAAGAACAAACACCTTCACAACTTTCTTAAAACTCTATTTCCTTTGTTTCCAACAATTGATGCTTCGCGAAAGATTAAGACTAACTTCAGGCTTTGCATACTTTAGGGCGGGTGGAAGTCGCGGTGAATCAACGCCGCGCATTCCACCTAATTTCATTTGAGGATTCCAATGCAATGCCCACCAACCCAGAACTTCTCCTCATTGAGGAAGAGGTCGCGAGACGCTTCAACCCCTCCAACCCAATCACCGAGGCTATCGCTGCAAAACTCGCCAGAACACTCTACCAGCAACGACGCTGCGAATACCTGATCAACTTCGCCCGATCCATTCCTTCCAGAAAAATCGATGAGATGCCACTCGAAAAACAAGCGGCATTCAAACAAAACGTCAAGAAGCTGCTCGAAAAGCTTCAAACCTTCAAAAGATCCAGTCGAGACTATTCCGCGGCATTGCAAGTTCAAACGCAACCCGCAACAAAGGCGGCCGCCGATGCCGTACAGAACAAAGCCAATTTCTCAGGAGAAGACCATGTCTAACTATTCAATCCCCGAATCGATCCTCTATCCGATGGAGAACCGCCAGGAACTCGAAGATCTGGCAAATCAGTTAAGGCTTGAGCATCAGCCACAAAACGAAGCCGAAGATGAACTTTTCGAGCGGATGATCATTGCTGCCTGGCTGCGTAAGCGCTACGAAAAAGTGCGAACCAGGCTCTACGACAAAAAAAATGCCATGACATCTGAGTCGCCCACCATGCCGATCACCATCGACTCCATTCGCCGGTTTCAACATGAAGTCGAGCAGCAAAAGAAACAGCTTTCGAACCTCAGAAAATCTCTGCGCCGCTTGCGCGAGACGGGTAACAATTCCAGTTTGGAGGATCTCCATGAATTTGCTCCTGCCGCCTAGCAAGACCCCGGTGTCAGATCATCATGTTCTAAAGTTCACCAAACTCCATCAAAAGGTGCACGAAAGACTGGCACCAGCATCACCCGAAGAGGATTCCCTATGCAACGAGGTTGTCGTTGGGTTATGGCACTATCGAAGATTCCGCGCGAAGGCCATGGCCCACGAACGCAACCTGAAATTGCTTGAAAACTCTTCAGCAGCAAACGAAGCCATTGAACAGGCAAAAAGCGAAATAGCAGACGCTCATCGCCAGGCGAAGCATCAGAAGAATTTTGCCTGGCGTAGGCGCGCCAAATACTTTGACCTGAAAACGGCTCGCGAGAACATCGAACGGCTGCCTAGGGCTGCTTGAACAACTCGAAGCGATGTACCGAATCAAAGTGCCGGATCCCTTCTTCTAACGAAAGCTGCGATCCGGCACTGGGATCAACCAAACGAAGCCAAACGAGGTTTTTGGCCTTTATATAACGCCTTCCCAGATAGCGCCCAAAATCAAACCACTTCTCGGCCGCATTTCTGCCAAGCAGCTTTGATTCGCTGTCGACAACCAATATCCGCACCTGAATCTTTTTACTTTCTGCCTTCTTGATCACCCAATCAAGGTGTTGAAAAAATGCCGGATTCGGAAGCGACACGTCTTCGTGCAATTGGCCGCCATAGCCCATTGCAAATTCACCATAAACATTTGGTCTTGCTTCCCCCGCAGGCAGGATTACCAAGTCCAGGCGAGAGAGTCCCTCTGTCAGGCTCCTCTCCACTCCTTCTCGTGTTTGCTCGTACAATAAAAGGCCAGTCGCCGGCTGCGCCGACAGTATCAGAAATGCGGAAATAAGACAAAAGAACCGCATCATCCGGGGAAGACGACAATGACCTCAGCCTTGGTCAGGGCCAGTTCACTTGGCGCATAGAATGCAATGTTGCGACTACGCGTGACGGCCTCCCAGGCACCACCCACCTGATTCAGGGCAAAGTACTGAAAATTGAGCTTCACGGGAATCGAGTTCGGTGGCACCGGCAAATGAGTCAGAGGTACCCCCGGCAAAGCGTTGCGAACCAGATGTTCGATATGGGTCGCAGAACAGAGTTTTCCAAGAAGCGGGGTCCGCTGAATCAGTTCCCCTTCGCCCACATCGGCACTCACCGCCAAATAAAATCTTGTATTTCGAAGCAATTTCTCGTCGTCGAGCGAGGCACCGTATATGCTCTGCTGCATCAATTTGAGCGGAATTGAAACAAAATTTGTAGGCACTGTCGACTCCAGCAGCTTAAAAATCTTGCCGCAGAGATCGCGATAACAAGGCCCAAGATCGTCGTGTTGGTAGATCGGTAAATCCGCTGGTTCGATCTCATTGGAGAATGTCGTGAGCGCCCCAGCCAAAGCCGTCAGTTCGGCATAGAAGTCTTCAGGATGCCCGTGTCTGGACTCAAATGCGTGCCGGATCACCGGCAAACTCGAGTTGATTGTGTAGAGCAACCAGAAATTGGCGATGTCTCCAGACGTAAAATCGGCCAGCGTAAGATTCTTTTGGCGCCTCATGCCAGCCAAATTTGAACTTTTTGCAGCTAAAAGCTCAACTGTGCGTCTTGCGAGACCCATTATGTGTTCATTTGACGCTATATCCAAAAGAGGAGGAACGAAGGATTGGTCCAGTTGAAATTGCCCGGCTTCATCTTTACGAACTCGCGCCAGCTTAATGCTGGTCATCCCTTCGCCCAATTCATATTCCGTGAGAATTCGAAAATTCTTTCGCGCCACCTGAACCGGCTTCTGGGCCAACCCGCTGTTCTCGTCATTCATCAGAAGCGTCTCTACCAGGTAACGCCCATCCTTCTGCAATTGAGGGCGGCCCACGTTGGCCCCGCCATAGCGATAGGTGGGCACGGCAAGGTAAAGGTCCAGAGAAGGCGGAACAATGCCGTCAACGGGTTCAAACCAGGTCGCCAGTGCTTTGGCTTCAGGCGCACTATCGCAACCCGGAATATCAAATGCCAATCCATCGGCGAGCAGACCGCTAGCTGCTTCAATCTGAAGCTGGCCAGCGGCCAAAGCCTGCTTGCTGAATACCAATCGCTGAAGGCCATAGGGAGCAAATCGAAGCGCTCCCTGACGGAAGTGCAAGAGACTCTCAAGATATCGGTCCTGTGTCTGCAGGTGCTGGGGCTGCAGGAAGGTGCCTTTCGACCAAATCACTGGTTGCAGTTGCTTCATCGAATTGTCACTTTCACCTATAATCTGTCTAATTCCAAATTAGATCGTGATTTTATCGCTTTACCCATTCACAGGGCCTGCGTTTTCTATTACAGTATCCGAGTCGGCTCTCGTTTTGAAAGCTAATAATTCGGATCAATATTCAAGGAGGATACCCTATGGGACGTGACAGTACCCAACATAAACTGGATAAAATTCGCCCGCCGCGCGTGCAGATCACATATGACGTGCAGGTTGGTGACGCAATCGAACTGAAAGAACTTCCCTTCGTGATGGGAGTTTTAGGTGACTTTACCGGTCATCCAACAGAACCATTGCCCAAACTGAAGGAGCGAAAGTTTGTCGAGATCACTCCCGACAATTTTGACAAGGTTCTGGAATCGATGAAGCCTCATCTCTCCCTTACCGTTGAGAACAAGCTCAGCGAAGACTCCAACGCCGGGCAGCTTCGAGTCAACCTCAACTTTAAGAGCATGGATGATTTCGAACCAGGCAATATCGTCAAACAGGTTGCCCCGCTCAAGGAACTGCTGGATTTGCGCACGCGCTTGTCAGATCTGCGTGGCAGCCTTCAGGGAAATGACAAGCTTGAGGAATCCTTGTTGAATGCCGTATCCAACACCGAAGCTCTCGACAAGATCAAATCCGAAATCGACAAGGATAAGGAGTAGCAATCATGGCCGAAAAACAAGCAGCAAATCAAGCAGCAGCGGCACAGGCTCAAGAACTCAACTTGCTTGACAGTATTGTCGAACAGGGCCGTTTCGGAGCTGATACCCCAGCTCGAGAACGCGGCAAGAATCTGGTCAAAGAGTTCGTTGGTCAGTTCCTTGAAGGCCACATGAATGTGGCTCGCGACGTCGAAACCATGATCAATCAGCGCATTGCGCAGATTGATCACCTCCTTTCGATTCAGTTGAACGAGATCCTCCACCATGCCGAATACCAGAAGCTCGAAGGCTCCTGGCGCGGTCTCCGTCACATGGTCTTCAATTCAAATACCAGCGCAAACCTCAAGATTCGCGTGCTCAACGCGAACAAGAAAGACCTGCTTCGCGATATGCAACGGGCACCTGAATTTGACCAAAGCGCCCTGTTCAAAAAGATTTACGAAGAAGAGTATGGTGTCTTCGGTGGAGCTCCCTACGGCGCTCTGATTGGGGACTTCGAATTCGGCAAGCACCCGGAAGACGTCGAGTTGCTCGAGAAGATCTCTCAGGTTGCCGCAGCAGCTCACGCTCCGTTCTTTGCCGCCGCAGCCCCCAGCCTGGTCAATCTCGAGAGCTGGACGCAGATCGATGCACCTCGTGATCTTGCCAAGGTATTCGACTCCACAGAGTATGCCAAATGGAAAGGCTTCCGCCAGAGTGAAGATTCCCGCTATGTGGGGCTTTGCCTTCCGAGAACTCTTGGGCGTCTCCCCTACGGTCGCGAAACAAAACCGGTTGAAGAGTTCAATTATGAGGAATCCGTCGATGGCAGCGATCACTCCAAATACGTTTGGTCTAATGCAGCCTATTCGCTGGGCACACGCCTCGCAGATAGCTTCATGAACTACGGCATGTGTGTTTCGGTTCGTGGCGTTGAGGGTGGTGGTCTTGTAGAAGGCCTGCCTGTCCATAACTTCCAGACCGACGACGGCGAGGCCGTCATGAAGTGCCCGACCGAGACTCCCATCACCGACCGCCGTGAAAAGGAGCTCGCCGATCTCGGCTTCATCCCGCTCTGCCATTGCAAGGGCACCGATTATGCAGCCTTCTTCAGCGTCCAGAGCTCGCAGAAGCCCAAACTCTACGACGATGAAAAGGCAAATGCAAACTCCCGCCTCTCCACGCAGCTCCCTTATATCATGGCCGTCAGCCGCTATGCACACTATTTGAAGTCTATGATGCGCGACAAAATTGGTAGCTTCATGTCACGTACCGATGCAGAAAACTTCCTCAACAAATGGATCACTCAATATGTGACGCCAGACGATACGGCGAGTCCGGCGATGAAGGCCAAGTGCCCACTTCGCGAAGCTCGTATTGACGTAGTTGATGTTCCCGGTAAGCCAGGTGCATATCGCGCTGTCGCTTTCCTGCGCCCACATTTCCAACTCGATGAATTGTCCGTATCTCTGCGCCTGGTGGCTGAACTGCCAGCTCAGGCGAAATAAACTTTTCTCGAAAAATGACCCAAGACACCAATAACCGACGCTTACATAGATAGAAGGAGATTCACTAAACAACATGGGAAACGGTAATATTTGGATTAAGATAGACGGCATCAAAGGGAAATTTCTCCCGGTGCCGGACGCGATTGAAGTCGATAGCTTCAGTTGGGGAGTTCACAACGCTCAAGGCGCTTCTAAGGCCTCTGGCGAATCCCAGGCGGGCAAGGCCAACTTTGGAGAACTCAACATTACGAAGGCGTGCGACGCCAATTCACCAAAGATCATGGAGTTCATTGGCGAGGCGACTGCGATCAAGAAAATCGAGTTTGGCTACATGAAGCAGATCAACTCAGCCAATCAGACTTACATCAAATTGATTCTGGAACAGGCATTTTTCGTCTCGATGCAGCTCCACGGATCTGGAGAAAATCCTGGTGAGTCCATTTCAATCGCTTACTCAAAAATAAGGTTTGAATACTACCCCGAGAAGGGCGACAAGAAGGGCCTCGAAGGCGCCATCGGCGGAGGCTGGGACCAGATGAAGAACGTCAAAGTCTAACAACATGGCTCATCCTGCACAACAATTGATCGAAGCAGGGCATGTCCGGCAAGCGCTCGAAGCACTTGCCGGACATTTGCGCAATTCCCCAACGGATTTGGCTGCCCGCACATCTCTGTTTGAAGCTCTCTGTTTTGCCGGCGAGTTGGACCGTGCCGAGAAGCATCTAAATCTCTTGGCCGACTCCAATGATCAGGCAAAGCTGGGGGCGATCCTGTACTTCTCAGCCATTCATGCCGAACGCGAACGGCATGCCATGTACAAGAATCAGGCCTTCCCAAAAACGGAGGCCAAATCGAAACTATCCGGCAAACTCAACGGCAAGCCGTTCTCTGAAATTCGAGATGCCGACAAGGATCTTGGAGCAAGGCTGGAACTTTTTGGTGCCGGCGCATACATGTGGGTCCCGTTTGAGCACATAGCTTCTGTGCGTATTGAAGCTCCGAAGAAACTTCGGGACACACTTTGGACTCCAGCTTTCATCAACACCAGCAAGAATTTTAAGGGTGATGACATGGGAGAAGTACTGCTTCCCGCTATCTACCCGTTTTCGTTTACCTATCCAGATGAATCAGTCTGGCTAGGACGTCAAACACTTTGGGTAGAAGACGAGGGCAGCAGCTATCCTTTGGGTCAAAAACTTCTGATCGTCGATGGCGAAGAGGTTCCTTTTCTTGAAGTCCGTACAATTGAATTTGATCAGCCCGAGGTTGAGTCCGACAATAATCATCGGGACGATGAGCAGTCCGCTTCAATTAGCTTAAACTCCTAAAGAATGCCCTTTCGTGAAGACATCCTAAACCCGGTGCCGGGTGACAACCCCGGCGGTGCAGACCTGCGTTATGATCCTGTCTACGACAAGATCAAGGAAGCGCGAAGAGAAGAAGACGACATTGAACAGGGAGACTGGAAGCGCGAACGCAAAGTCGCTGATTGGCTCCTTACCAGTAAGCTTTGTGAGGAAGTTGTCGCTACCCGGTCCAAGGATCTTCAACTTGCAGCCTGGCTTACCGAAGCTGCAATTCGTCAACGTGGTATCGACGGTGTTCTCGAAGGGCTGACCCTCGTCCATGGCATGTTGGACAAGTTTTGGGATCACCTCTATCCTGAGCTGGAAGACGGTGACGCGGAATTCCGAGCCACTCCTCTCGATTGGCTTTCCAATCAACTCATCCGCCTCCTACAGGACCTCAAACTAACCAAGGATGGTTATTCTTACCACAAATTCAAGGAATCACGCGATGTTGGTTACGAACAGAGTTCTGCAAGTGAAAAGGCGATTGAGACAAGAAAGACCAAACTGGACGAAGGAAAGCTGGCTCCAGAGTTGTTTGACGAGTCTTTCGATCAGACACCAAAGACCTTCTATGTTGCGCTGCAAGCTTCTCTGATCCAGATACTATCCGACACGAAATCCTTCAGTGAGATCTGTGACGAAAAGTTTGGAGAATTCGCTCCATCCTTTTCGCGCTTTGTGCAAGCCACCGAAGAAGTTAAGCAGGTCGCAAAGAGTCTCCTCGACAAGAAACGCGAGATAGAGCCGGACCCGATTGTGGAAGTACCCGAACAGAGTGCTGCGGGTGAAGAGTCCGCAACAGGAGAATCCCTCGGTGCAGTACCCCAAGGGTCTGGAATCAACATCGCCGCTTTCACCGGAGCAGAACCAGCTAGTAGAAAGGCCATCATTGAGGGCTTGGTTCACGCTGCAGCTCAATTGCGCCAGATGGACCCCACCAACCCCGGATCCTATCTGATGATGCGCGGACTGCGCTTTGGGGAGTTACGGGCTGCTGCTTCCAAGGGTGAGATGCGGTCGCTCGAGGCACCCCCGACCGAAATCCGAAGGCAACTTCGTGTCTACTCTTTGGACACAAAATGGAAAGAGCTTCTCGATTTGACTGAGGCCAGTCTGGCGCTTCCAGCAAGTCGAGCCTGGCTTGACCTTCACCGTATGACGGCCGAGGCCTGCGTTGGCTTAGGTGACGAATACAACGGTGTGGCCGCTGCCATTCGTGGCGAAGTCCGCACATTGCTGAGGGACGTCCCCGAAATCCGAACAGCAATCCTGATGGACGACACTCCAGCCTGCAATCATCAAACCCAGGCTTGGCTTGATGAACTCAACGACGATCCTCCCGCACTGGTGGAGAACGAAGAATCGGATCCGGCGGCTGAGATTCCAATCCCTCCAACTCGAAGCAGTCCACTGCCTTGGCGCAAGAGAATGGCTGATCCATTTCGTGTGGCTGTCGAGGCACTACGCCGGGGCGACAAACCTAAAGCTCTTGAGATCATGCGCAATGAGATCGAGAGCCAACCATCGGCTCGCGGCAAGTTTCTGAGGAGGTTGCAAGTTGCGGAACTCTGCGTTCAGGCAAACGCGAAGGATATTGCCCAACCCTTTCTGGAAGACGTTAAAGCAAAGCTCGTTGAATTCAAGATCCCGGAATGGGAGGACAGATCCATCGTTGTGCAGGCACTGGTTAACCTTTATCTTTACCACGAACCGACGGTCGATGATTCTACGGAACGCTCACTGGTCTTTAATCAAATTTGCCGGTTAGACCCTGTCCGAGCGCTATCCCTGAGATCCTAGGACGAGGTCATGCGCTAAGTGGCATTTCAACTCGATGTCCTTGCTACTCTTTCGGTGCTGGATCGCCTGATCGACACTGATCCGAAGAACAATGCCGAGGCTCCTCTAACCCGATCGGAATCCGTGAGGAGGCTCAGAGCCGCTGTTCGCCGTGATCTCGAATGGCTATTGAATTCACGCCAGATTGCCGTCCCCCCTGATGCTGCGCTGATCGAACTGAATAAATCTGCTTATGTATTTGGATTATCCGACATATCTTCGATCCAACTTTCGAATCACTTCGAACAAAACAAACTTTTGGCCTCCATTGAGAGGGCGATAGAAATCTTTGAACCACGCATGAAGGATGTTCGCGTCATCCCTATGCTCGATGCCTCGGCGAAATCAATCCAACGACTCGACTTTCGAATTGAGGGGCTCTTGTTGATGGACCCTGCGCCAGAACAAGTCTCTTTCGACACCAGCCTTGACGGAGTGAATCAAACTTACAGCGTAAAAGCAGAAGGACGAATTTAGGCTGACATGCGCGACGACCTCCTTCTCTATTACGAACGCGAGCTAACCTACATCCGCCAATTGGCGGCGAACTTTGCTGAACGTTATCCGAAAATCGCCTCTCGCCTTGTGCTTGAAGGAGACAAGTGCGAAGATCCGCACGTAGAACGCCTTCTCGAAGGCTTCGCCTTTCTCGCTGCCCGTGTTCATCTCAAGATCGACGATGAATTCCCTGAACTGACTGAAGCCATACTCGGCATTGTCTATCCGCACTTCATTCAGCCAATTCCTTCGATGTCGATCGTGGAGTTTGAATTGGACCCGACCAAGGGCAAGCTCGACAAAGGACTACTGATTCCTCAAGGTTCCATCTTGTATTCCAAGGCCGTGCAAGGCGTACCCTGCAAGTTCCGCACCTGCTATGACCTCACACTCTATCCAGTCAACGCTACGGCAGCCGAATTTGCAACTCCAGACCGGCTCCGCCCTGCCATTAAGGCACCAGACGCTCAGTACGCCATACCCGTAAGATTCAGCGCGCCAGCGGACGTAGAATTAGCACAGCTTGACCTCGACAAGCTTCAGCTCTATCTGCATGGAGAATCTTCCGTCATCCATTCACTCTATGAAGTGCTTTGCAGCAAGGTTACGCGTATACTGATACGGAATCCGCAGGAGCCGCGTCAGGCACCGATCGAAATCCCGCTGGATTCAATACGGCCGATGGGCTTCGAGAAAGAAGAAGGGGTTCTCAGCTACCCTGGCAGGGCTTTCCTGGCCTACCGATTGCTGCAGGAATTCTTCTCATTCCCCGAGAAGTTTTTCTTCCTTGAATTGGGTGGGCTGGCCCCAGTACTACGGAACGGTTTCAAGAACGAATTTGAAGTAATCTTTCTCGTGTCCAGAATTGATTCCGAAGATGTGCGATTAAGACTTGAGACTGGCATTTCAGCGGCAACTTTTCGCACTTGTGCCACGCCGATCATCAATCTTTTTCCCCAGACTTGCGAGCCGATTCTAATGGACCAGAAGAAACCGGAATACGCCATCGTGCCTGATGTGCGTCGCATGAACGCCCTGGAAATTCATTCCATAGCCGAGGTCACATCGGTAGACCTCAATCAACAGACCAGCATCAAGCACGAGCCCTTTTACTCGATTCGCCATGCCCAGCTCTCACAGAAGCAACAAAACTTTTACATTGCTTCCCGCCGGGCCTCACCCAGGGCGAACGATGAAGGGACTGACATGTACCTGTCGCTTGTCGATCTGGCTTTTCGTCCGAAACACCCGGATGTGGACTCGATCACAATCAAGACCTTCTGCACCAATCGAGACCTTCCGTCGCGGCTCCCCTTTGGAAATGAAGCCGGCGATTTTGAACTCGATCTCAGTGCGCCCTTGAAGCGGATAGTAGCGCTTCGCAAACCAACGCCCACCCTTCGGCCTTCCATAGGGAAGAACATCTACTGGCGCCTGGTTTCACACCTCTCACTCAATTACCTCTCGCTGGTGGAAGAAGGAAAAGATGCCCTCCAGCAAATCCTGAACCTCTACAACATTACAAATTCTCCAGCAAGCGAACGAATGATTAGCAGTATTGTTGGCCTGAAGTCGAAACGGAAATTTGCTCGCCTCGTCTCAGACGATGGAATCGCGTTCGCGCGAGGCTCAGAGGTCGAAATAGAACTGGATGAAGAGCAGTTCGTTGGAGGCGGAGTCTATCTTTTCGCAGCCGTACTGGAACGCTTTCTCGCCAACTACGCATCTCTCAACAGTTTCACGCAATTGTCTGTGCGGACAATCCAAAGGAAGGAGCCGCTCAAACAATGGCCACCTCGCGCAGGACAGAAAATTCTAATCTAGAAGCGGTCCAGCTGGACGTCCAAGAGTACCCTCTGGCGCTCCGCCGCAATTGGCTCGACGATATATTCGACGGCAAGCCCGGCGGCTTCCAGTTCTTTCAGGCGGTACGCCTACTTTCCCGTCTCGGTCATGGTTTGACTCCTCCCGGGGTCTTTCCGAAAACCCCACAACTTGAAGTTGTTCGATTCGGGGTGAACCCTGCCTATTCGTTTCCGCCGTCTCAGATTCACAGCCTCGAATGGCCAGATTTCAATTCAGAAAAAGTGGCTTGGCAGCCACCAACAATGCGTGTGAATTTTATGGGCCTGGTTGGGGCCTCCGGGGTTCTACCCTTGAGTTACTCTGACTTTGTTCTCGACCGCATTCGTGAAAAGGACTCAACTACACTCGCCTTTCTTGATATCTTCCATCATCGGCTGATATCGCTGTTCTACCAGGCTTGGGAAAAGTATCGCTTCTGGGTGAGCTATGAGCGCGAGCGGCAGGATCGCATGTCGGGCTACCTGCTCGATTTCATCGGCCTTGGTACGGCGGGGCTAGCCAATCGTCAGGCTGTTAGCGACACATCACTCATCTTCTACTCAGGTTTGCTGTCAATGCAAACACGCTCTGCGTTGGCGCTTGAACAGTTTCTCGGCGACTACTTTGACGTGCCAATCTCAGTTGAAGAGTTCGGTGGATCCTGGTATGCGTTGTCAGATCAGGATATCTGCAAGTTTGCAGACCCGGCAACCGAGGCTGAACAACTTGGATTCGGCGTTGTTGTAGGGGATGCAGTCTGGGATCGCGCCTCACGTGCGAAGATCTGTGTTGGCCCGCTAAACATCGAACAATATCGAGATTTTCTACCAGGCGGCAATGCTTACAAACCACTGGAAGCAGTAACCAAGTTTTTTTCCAACGGCGAGCTGATCTTTGAAGTGCAGTTGATACTCGACCGAAGCAGTGTCCCGAAGTGTGAACTTGGGGTAGACTCGGATTCTCCGCCAATGCTTGGGTGGCTTACCTGGATGAACACCGGCCAGCAACGAACGGAAGATCCTGCAGATACAGTTTTTCTTTTGAATTAGATACCGGAGGACTTGATGAGCGTCAATTTGAAATCCCTGATCGGGAAGCTGAACGACACCACACGGAATACCATGCAGGCTGCAGCTGGCTTCTGTCTGCAGCGCACACACTATGATGTCGAAATTGAACACTTTTTGATGAAGCTGCTTGAGAATTCGGGCGGTGACTTTCCAGCCATTCTCAAGGCCTTTGACATCGACAAATCGAAGCTTTCGGCTCAACTTACCGGCTCGCTCGATAAGCTCAAGAGCGGCAATGCGCGTACTCCGGTACTTGCACCCACGCTTGTCAAAATGCTGAGCGAAGCCTGGTCTGCCGCTTCACTTGACTTTGATTCCGGCAACGTCCGTACCGGCTACTGCGTCATTGCCTTGACGCAGAACGAGGAGCTGGTCAGGCTCATGGGCGATGTCTCAAAGGAGTTCAAGAAGATTGACCCGAAATCGCTGAAGGACAACTTCCTCGCGATCTGTGGGTCTTCCTACGAGAGCTCGGAGATGAAGGACCTTGGCGAGGGAGAGCCCTCTGCCGCTGCGAGCCAACCTGGCCCTGATGGAGCACCTCGCGTAAACCCGAATTCAAAGTCTCCGAACCTCGACGCCTACACAATTAACCTGACCGAAAATGCAAAGAACGGCAAGATTGATACGGTGCTGGCTCGCGATTTTGAGATCCGGCAGGTAGTTGACATCCTGACTCGCCGCCGCCAGAACAATCCAATCCTGGTTGGTGAGGCTGGCGTCGGCAAGACGGCAATTGTGGAAGGCCTCGCACTGCGCATCGTCGCTGGCGATGTACCACCGCCGCTCAAGAACGTAACGCTTCGC
>JBKJUN010000225.1:0-2354 GCA_046590555.1 Bryobacter sp.
GTGCCTGCGGTTCGAAAGGCAGCAGCTGAGGCTGCGGGATCCACTCTTCATGAGCCCTCAGCTTGGAAAGTATTGGGTCGGTCTCTGCCCGCCGTCGATGGCAGAGACATCGTAACCGGCCGCAAGAAATATGCCAGCGACTGGATGCCAGCAGGCCTTCTGGCCGCGAAGGTGATTCGACCTCCGTTCTACAAAGCGACGCTCGAAAGTGTCAATGCTCCTGATGGCGTGAGAGTTGTCAGAGAGGGTGATCTGTTGGCTGTAGTTGCAAAATCACCTCGTGAGGCCGAGGCTCAGGCGACGAAGATAATCGCCGCATGGAAGCCGTCGCAACTCACTCCGGCAAATTTCAAACGCGATTCTGAGATGCCTGTCTTTGTCGAGGGTGCCAGGTATCCAGCGATAGTGAAGCGTGGAGACTTGGCGACCGGCGACGCGCTGGCTGTCAAGCGATTGAAGTCTGAATATGCGGTAGCCAATATTGCCCACGTGCCGCTTGAACCAAGGGCGAGCGTCGCCAGATGGCAGGGCCAAAAATTGACTGTCGAGAGTGGCAGTCAGGCGCCCTTTCTTGTTCGCAATGAATTGAAGCAATACTTTGGACTAACTGAACGGCAAGTGCGTGTGAAGGCTGTCGATCCAGGCTCAGGCTATGGTGGTAAGCAGCGCGGCGAGTGCGAACTGGAGGCAGCGCGAATCGCCAAGCTGGCTGGGGCGGATCTGCGGCTAGCCTGGTCGCGTGAAGAAGAGTTTGAGAGGGCTTACTTTCGACCGGCAGGCATGATCGAAGTCTCTAGCGGCGTTGATGCCGCTGGGAAGATTGTCAGTTGGGACTTTCACAACTTCAATTCGGGGGCCTCGTCCCTGATGCCTCCTTACGCAATCCCACATTACTATTGCGGTTTCCACAAGTCGAAGTCGCCTCTTCGAGAAGGTTCGTACCGGTCGCTTGCAGCCGTTGCCAATAACTTTGCCAGGGAGAGCCACGTGGATGAATTAGCGGCCCTGGCCGGGATCGACCCACTTGAGTTTCGCTTGAAGAACTTGAGTGACGCAAGGCTTAAGGAAGCATTAGAGCGCGGTGCAGCGAAGTTTGGCTGGAAGCATGGCAAGGGTGGTTTGGCCTGCAATCTGGAGAAAGACGCAAGGCTCGCCCTCTTCGTGGAACTCGATGTTGTGAAGACTCAGGTGAAACTCAAGCGAATCGTGTGTGTCTTCGATTGCGGGGCAATTCTGAATCCCGGAAACCTTCGCAATCAAGTGGAAGGCGCCATTATTCAGGGAATGGGTGGGGCACTCTTTGAAAAAGTACAACATGACGGTGAACGAATCTTGAATGCAAAAATGTCAAAGTATCGAGTGCCTCGCTTCAGTGATGTTCCACCCATTGAGACGATCCTGGTGGATAGGCGAGACGTGAAGGCGGCCGGGGCTGGCGAGTCGCCGATTACAACTATCGCGCCTGCAATTGCCAACGGGATCTTTGCTTCCACTGGCAAGCGACTGCGGTCGCTGCCACTCATGGGCTAACGCATCTGTGAGAGTTGCGCGTCGAGTTGACGCCGGGCTTCGCTGCGCGGGTTAGTCGCTCCGTTGATCTGCTTGCGAAGGAGTGCAAACCTTGTCTCAAGCGCAGTCCCGCTCTTGGGGAAGTGCTTCATGTAGTAGTTAGGGTGGGACTCTAATTGTTCCCATAATCCATTCGCTCGCGCCGGGTTGCCAAGGGCCAATGCGTTGACAATAGCGGCCTTGGCGAGCCCTTCCATGAACCATAGGTCGAGAAGCGAGAACTCCCCAGGCTTCTCTACATCCACACGCTCGTCAGTTGTAAAGACTGCCTGCTTTTGCCCGAAACTGAATACGGCTGCTCCGATACTTCGCAGCGTCGCCAGATTGGACTCGTAGGCGAGAGCGGCACCGGTATGTGCTCCTCCCGAGGTGACCCAAGTGGAAGCCGCGACACCCGCCAGCGATTCAGAATCGATGGCTTCAAAGAAGGTGCGCGACGCCGATGAGGGGCCCTGTGCCCAGACCGACGTGCCAACCATTAGCACCGCTGCGCCCGGAAGGAGTTGCTTGAGTTTGGCGGCCTGCCCGAGTAACGGTGAAGCATCGTAGTAAGTCGCGATCAGTGGCAGCTTTTGTTCTTCAATCAGGCGGCGTAAGTTGAGCAGGATACCGTGGCCAGCCCGGTAGGAATCCCGGCGCTGCGTGTATGGGCTGGGCGCGGCGGAGATGAGGCGGATCTCGCGGGGCTTCTCCTCTTGGGCCAGCAATGCGGCTGGAAGCAGCAGGAAGGATCTTCGTTCGATAGTGTGCACAGGTATTCTTTACCAGACTAACTTGGTTCGAGG
>JBKJUN010000256.1:0-1667 GCA_046590555.1 Bryobacter sp.
GGGCCTGGAGCACTTCTCAATCAAAACGGATCGGTGAACACGCAGAGCAACCGGGCCGCCCGCGAATCGGTGATCGTCCTCTATGCCACGGGTGCCGGCGCGATGACGCCTGCCGGACAGGCTGGCCGGGTTGCTGCCGGGATATCGAGCCTGAATCAGCAGACGCTGGTCACCATCAATGGTGCTCCCGCCACGGTACTTTATGCCGGCAATGCGCCGGGCTTGGTCGAAGGAGTGGTCCAGATCAACGTCAAGCTGCCGCTCAATACGGTTCCCGGTCAAAACTCGATCAGTGTCCAGATTGGTTCAGTTGCTACGACAAGCAACGTAACAGTTTGGGTTGAATAGCAAGCCTACTGAATCCTACTGTACAAAGACCATCGTGCCGAACCTGCGGATGTTGTGCGGGTTCGGCTTCACCATCGCGGAATCGCTCCACAGGCTGAGGCGGCGATCCGGCTCGACCCCGTCCCAGCGGTTCAGATTGATCGTCCAGTTGTCGCCCGCCTTTGGGGTCGCGTTGCTTAACGGTTCAAACTCGATGAAGGGAATTGCTACTTCCAGGCTCCAGCCCTGATCTTTGTCTCCACTGGCGTTCATCGTCCCATTGCTGTGCGTAGCGAGCTGGAAGCCTTCGATGTTCAACCGCTTCACCAAGTACTTTGCCTGAAGGTAGATGTAGTCATACATGACAGCGCGAACATTCATCTCGAATCCAAAATACACATCCGTTTGCGAAGGCCGTGGGTTGATGAAGGCTTCCACAGCGTCATCCTTGTAGGTGGGATCATCCCGTTTGGTGTAGTGAGCTGTGATGTCAGTGTCCTCGCACTCATAGGAAATGTAGAGAAACTGGTCGTCCCACAGCATCCGGCCGGTCGTCTTTTGCTTTGCCCCCGTTTGTTCGTTCCAGGGGAATTGGAATGTCACAGGATCGGCACGCTTCCAGTCTGCTTCACTCAGCTTCCCGTCGATGGTCGGGGGTGCACTAGTCCGGCGCACTTCAATCTTTGGAAGTGGGGGCAAATTTGAAGTTCTTTGATCTTGGCCGGCACCGGAAAGGCAGATCAGGAGGAGGGAAGGGAAGAGTCGTTTCATACGCTCCACATCATATCCATATCTGCCCGAAATAGAAAAAGCCCGCCGATTGGCGGGCTTTTCTTGAGTTTGAAGAAATTGCTTATTGAGCGGTTTCGGTCTTGCCAGCCTTGCGGGCGGCATTTTGTTCTTGAATCGCTTTGGACTTGGCAGCTTTTCTCTGGAAGAGAGAGACGCGGCCTTCGGTGTCGATCAGCTTCTGGCGACCGGTAAAGAAGGGGTGGCAGCTCGAGCAGATTTCAAGACGAAGGGCATCGCCTTTGACCGTGGAGCGAGTCGACCAAGTTGCCCCACAAGCACAGGTGACTTTAATTTCGTGATAGTTGGGGTGGATTCCAGCTTGCATAACTCCTAGAGTTTAGCATGTTGCGAATGGATTTCGAAATCTCTTGAGTTCTCCCGCATGTCTGGGGTGTGCCGGGCGGCGGGATGCGTGCGGTGGTCGGCCGCCCGATACACTTTGGGCCTCTGTTCCTTAAATCGATCTTGCAGGATGTCAAAGAGCAGGCCCGGCGTTGTTTTTGGACTGTTCCGGGCGGTGGTTTGAGGGTGGATTTTGGACGCTCGAC
>JBKJUN010000247.1:0-5126 GCA_046590555.1 Bryobacter sp.
AACGGGGAAGTCTCAGATGGCCGGTTATTTCGGTCGCGTCTTCACCAGCTACGCCGGTGACGACAAGAAGGAAATGAACGAGATCATCGAAAAGGCAAAGGCCTCGGTGATGCCTCCCGCTGGATTCGAGATCGAATCCAAGGAAGCCAAAATGGCAAAGAACGAAGAAAAGTTCAAGTCTGAGAACCCGATGTTGTTCCAATACCTTGGAATCAAGAAGGCGCTTCAGGCCGCCGGAGGAGACGAATATTGGGCCACCGTGAAGGATGCAGAATTGCCGACTTTTAAGGGCAAGCTGGTGAGCACGAAGCCGGAAACAAACCCGAAGGAAATCGTGGTTGCGGTGGAAAGTGCCGATCAGCCGGAAATCACGCTCGTGCTTGAGAAGCCACTGCGTGGCAAGGCCGATGTCGGGACCGAGATTGAATTCACTGGCGTTGCCAAGGAATTCACCAAGGAACCTTTCACTATGAAGCTGGAAGTCGATGCCGATAAGCTGAAGGGCTGGCCCGCACAGGCCGCTGCTGCGAAGGCTCCTGCCAAGAAGGCAGCTCCAGCAGCGAAGAAGGCGTCTCCTGCTAGGAAGTCTGCGAAGAAGTAATATTTCGAATCATCGAAACAAAGGACCCGGCGGCTCTGCTCGCCGGGCCTTTCGTTTTCTGGGGTCTTCCCATGCAGATGTTTAGGGAAGCGATGCTTTGTCGCGATTGGAGCGACGGGTCTCGATGGAGTTCAGGACTGTGCGGATGCTTGAGTCGATGGGGACTACACCGGAGACGGTGAGGTCTGCAAATTTCGAGGTGGGCCGGACGTAGGCTTCGGCCATCGGTCTTACCGTTACATCATATTGATGCTGGATTGACTCCGGGGTGCGGCCTCGTTCTGCTACATCACGGCGGAGACGGCGGTTGAAGCATTCTCCGTCGGGTGTTTCGACGTAGACTTTGAGGTCGAGCTGATCGCGCAGATCCTGCCAGTAGAGGCTGAAGAGGCCTTCTACGAGTATGACCGGGCGGGGGGCGATGGGTTCTGTGGTTTCGAGACGGGAGTGCGTTACAAAGCTGTAGCGGGGTTGTTCGATGCCGAGGCCTAGCTTCAGGCTTTCGACGTCGCGGATTAGAAGGGGTGCGTCGAGGGCATCGGGGTGGTCAAAGTTGAATTGGGAGCGTTCTGGCTCGGAAATGTCCGAACGGTCGATGTAGTAGGAATCGAGAACGAAGGGGAGAGCTTCTTCACGCAACTGGCGGGCGAGGCCGCGGGCGAGCTCTGTCTTACCGGAACAACTGGCGCCGGCGATGCCAACGAGGAAAGGGCGCATGGTTATTGCTTGAGGAGTCTTTCACGGGCTGCAACAGGGAGCAGTTGCCAGTTGTTGCTTGGCTTGGTGGGGAAGGACTTTTTCTTGGTGTAGTATTCGATGATCAGCTCGCGGATGGCTTCGTTTGACTGCCAGAGGACCTTGGCGGTTTTGAACATGCCGTAGCCAGCGGAGCCGGCGGCGCGGTAGTTGTTGAGGGCGATGGTGAGAGGCTGGTTGTCTTTCAGCGGAGCGCCCTTGAAGCTCAGGTTCTGGATGCGTTGGCCTGCTGGTTTAGAGATGTCAATTTCGTAGCTGACACCTTCGGCCATGTCGAAGTTGAAGCCCATGAATTTGGGGTTGATGAGGTTGCCGGTGTCGCATTTGGGAGTTGGGCAAGATTCGAAGTAGAGGGCTGCGTTTTCGAGGGCGGCGCGGAGCATGGCGCCATTGCCTTCGAGCTTATAGAGGGTGTTGTCGTAGACGTAGAGAGCGGCGGCTTCGCGCACGGTGACGGGGCCTTTTTTGACGGTGAGGCGGGGATTGAAGAGGGCGCTGAGGCTTACATCGGCCTTGGTGTAGAAAAGTTGGACTTCGTGGATGGCATCGACCAGGGCTGTGTCTTCATAGCGGCCAGTAGCGGCGCTGAGATCGATGCTGGACTGAACGATTTGGCTTGAGAGGTATTGTTCTGTAGCGTCGTGGTAGGGCTTGGCCAAGGCTAGTATTTGTTCGTCGGCCACGGTCTGGTCTGTGACTTTGATCAGATGGCTGCGCCGTTTAGACATCTGCCACTTGCCGCTGGCGGTCTGGGTGAATTCGAAGTCGAGGCGAGTGAGTGACCCGCCGTAATTTTTGGGCTGGGTGAGAAGGGTGTCGCCGTTAAAGGTTTCTGCTACTTCGCCGTGGCTGTGTCCGAAGATGACAGCATGGACGCCTGCGACTTCAGCAACCTGCCAGGCGAAGTTTTCGGTGCCACCGGATTTGTCAATGCCGCCGTGGGCTGCGACGATGATGAGGTCGGGCTTGTTGTCGCCCCAGATCTCGATGAGGCGCTTGAGGGAGGCGGTGGGGTTTTCCCAGGTGTAGCCTTTGTAGTTTTCGGGTTTTTCCCAGAGGGGGATGGCTGGGGTGGTGAGGCCGATGATCGCGACGCGAACACCCTGGACGGTCTTTTCGAGGTAGGGGATGAAGGTTTTGGTGTTGGGCCCGCTGGCGACGGTGTTGGCGGAGAGCCAGGGAAAACGAGCGACGCGGCGGGCGGCGTTCATGTTGTCGAGGCCGTAGTTGAATTCGTGATTACCGACGGTCATTGCATCGAAGAGCATGGAGTTCATGATGAGCATCATGGGGTCGATGGAGAGGGCGCGAGCGGGGATGGTGATGCCGGCGGGGAGACGTCCGGATTGTTTGTAGGTTTGGTAGACGCTTTCGAGGGGAGAGCCCTGGATGGTGTCGCCGACATCGATGAGGAGGGCGTCGGGGGTAACTTTGCGTTGTTCGGCGACGAGGGTGGCAATCTTGGCGAGGCCGTAACTAGCGGGTTTTTGGGTGAAATAGTCGTAGGGGTAGATGTGGCCGTGGAGGTCTGTGGTGGCGAGGATCGAGACTTTCGCGGTCTGGGCGGAGAGGGTGGCGGCCAGAAGGGCTAGTAGAATGAGCGCGCGCTCGATATAATTCATAGTGATGAAGATTTCGTTGATTACGGCGCTCTACGGCGCTTCCTCGTTACTGATGCTCGCACAGACTCCTCCTGCGGTAAAGAAGGCAGCCCCTGCGGCGGCTGTCCCCGCAAAGAAAGCGGCTGCCCCGGCGGCCAAGAAGACGGTGGAGCCGCCACCACCTCCCCGCCCAGACGGACTTTATGTGACCCTCCAATTGAGCCACATGGGACAACCTGTCGGAAAGATTGTTGGGAAGCTCTATGAGAAAGAGTCTCCCGTTACAGTAAAGAACTTTGTGGATTTGGCATTGGGAAAGAAGGCGTGGCTGAATCCGAAGACGGGTAAGAAGCTGGCTATTCCGCTCTACACCGGTTTGACATTTCATCGCGCGATTCCTGATTTCATGATTCAGGGTGGTGACCCGAGTGGAGATGGCACAGGCGGGACTGACTCGATTGTGGATGAGTTTCACCCGTCGCTTGAGTTTACGAAGCCGGGGTTGTTTGCGATGGCGAATGCAGGACCTCGCACAGGGAGCTCCCAGTTTTTCATTACCGAGAAGCCGACACCCTGGTTGAATGGCAAGCATACGATCTTTGGCGAAGTTGTGGAGGGGATGGAACTGGAGACTTCGCTGGCTCGTGTGCCTCGGGGGCGCATGGGGCAGGATCGTCCGAATGATCCGATTGTGATGACGAAGGTGACGATTACGCGGTATCCGCTGGGGCAGCCGATCTGGCCCAGCGATGTGCCGGCGAAGAAGATGGCTCCGAAGACTGGTATTGCACCGGCTAAGAAGGCTCCGGCTCCGGTGGCCCCCAAGAAGGCTGCTTAGCGCGGCGCATGGCACTCGAATTCACTACTTCGTATCTCGTCGACTCGCTTGGTCTGTTTCGGTTTTATAAGAAACAGGCCGAGCGGGCGATGGCTCAGGTTAGCGATGAGCAGTTGGTGTTGACGTTGGACGCAGAGATGAATTCGATTGCTTTGATTGTGAAGCATATGGCTGGGAATATGCGTTCGCGGTGGAAGGACTTTCTAACTAGCGATGGAGAGAAGCCGGACCGGGATCGGGATCGTGAATTTGAGGGGCCGCCTGAGAGTCGCGAGGCTTTGATGGCTTTGTGGGAGGCGGGCTGGACTTGTTTGTTTGAGGCACTTGAGCCTCTGACGGATGCGGATTTGGGTCGTACGGTGATGATTCGCGGGGAGGCGCATTCGGTGATGCAGGCGGTGAACCGCAACTTGACGCATTGCTGCTACCACTGTGGGCAGATCGTGGTGCTGGCAAAGCATTTTAGGGGTGGGGCATGGGAGACTCTGACTGTGGCGCGTAGGCAGTCTGGGGAGTTTAACCGGCGGGTGGCTGAGGGGAGTGCGAGTCAGCGGTAGGGCGGGACGCCATCTGCGTCCAAATCCTGAAAGTTCGGTCTGTAGCAAGAGGTTTGATATTCACAAATGGAACTTGAAACTCTTTTTCGGCCCGTAGGGCAGCGGGAGTTGGATCTGATCGAGGAGATGGGGTTTCGAGGCTTTCCGCCCCGGTTGCCGGAGCAGCCCTATTTTTATCCCGTGGCGAACAGGGAATATGCAGTTCAGATTGCGCGTGATTGGAATACTAAAGATCCGGGGTCGAAGTTTACCGGTTATGTTTTAAAGTTTCAGGTGCCGGTGGAATTGCTGGACCGCTATCCGTTGCGGACGGTGGGGTCTAGTTTGCACCAGGAGTATTGGGTGCCTGCTGAGGAGCTTGAGGCGTTTAATAAGGCAATTGTGGGGACGATTGATGTCGTTGGGTTTTATCAGGGGCGGCTTCAGGAATCGCCCTCGATGGAATGAGGTAGAGGTTAGGGCAGTTTGACTGGGATTGCTCCCGTGGGTAGGAATGAATTATCGGCGAATTGGCAGTAGGGGTTGAAGAGGGGGAAGTCCCAGTTGGTGGGTATTGTGAAATTGAACTGGTAAATGCCGATGAGGCCTGGGGCGAGGCCAGCGAATTCTGGCTCGATGCTTTGTATGTTGCCTGACCCTGCGAAGATGCGCCAAGTGCAGGCGGATGTCATTCGGAAGAGACGGTCGGTGGGCGTGGGCTTGCCGGATTCGAGGGGGCCGTCTACCGGACCGTAGCCGGTGCCGAAGAGATGGATCGTTTCGCCTGGCTTGGC
>JBKJUN010000811.1:0-7176 GCA_046590555.1 Bryobacter sp.
CTTGAGAGCGAAATCCCGGCGGGACTGGAGCGGATTGGCTCGTGGGTGGCTTCGCCAGCGAACCTGAAGAAGATTGCCGTTGAGCTGGTGCAGCGGCTGAGACAACATCATAAGGACTTTCCGCTGGAGGCTGGGCTATCGCGGGAGGCGCTGCGATCTGGATTGCTGGCTGGGGCACCGGCTGGGCTGATGGAGGCGCTTCTAAAACAAGCCCCGAGTGTGAAGGCGGAGGGGGATCTGTTGCATCTGGAGAGCCACAAGGTGCGGCTGGAGGCGAAAGAAGATGAGGCTTCGCAGGCTATGGAACTGGCATTTTCTCAAGCAGGCTTGGCGGTGCCGGCCGTGGATGATGTTTTGGCGTCTACGGGGCTAGCCCCGGCTCGTGCCAAGGCCGTTCTTGCACTCCTGCTACGGGAAGGAAAGCTGGTAAGGGTGGGGCCGGACCTGGTCTATCATCGCGAGGCACTGGGATTGTTGAAACAGATATTCGCCAAGCGGAAGGGCCAGCGATTTGGGGTTGTCGATTTCAAGGACTGGACCGGTGTGTCACGAAAGTATGCGATTCCGCTGCTTGAGTTTCTGGACCGGGAGAAGATTACGCGCCGCGAAGGAGACCAACGACTGATTTTGTAATTCCATTCTAGAAGCCGCCCCTCTCGTCGATAAGGAGCAAGAAGTGACAGGAATGAACCTTGACCCTTCAGAGTATTCCTTTGAAGAGGATTTGCAACTCGTGACGATGCCGATCCTACTGCTAGGGCTCGAGGCGGAAGTATCGCAGTGGCGCGAATTCCTCGAAGGGATTGAGGAAGCGGTCTTTTGTTCTCGCGATTCCAGTGAGGCATTGCTGGTGCTGGAGGAGTGCGAGAAGTTGGGTACGCCGGTGGGGCTGGTCGTCGTTTTGGGGGACACCTGGAGTGGCTTAGTTGAGGCGGCAGTTGAGCGAATCCGCAAACGGGCGAACGAGTATTCGAGGCAAATCTTTGTGGCCTGTTTGAGGTGGAACCAGGCGGACCTTTACGCATCGGTCGAGGCTGGAGTGAATACGCATTTCGAAGCACCCTGGGATTGGGGACTGATAGAGCGGAAGACGCGTCGAGCACTCAGCACTGCCTCGCAGGCGACAGAACTGCAATCGAAGAAGCAGCAGGCCGAAGAAGAGCTTTTGCAGCACAAGCAGTCGATCGTTCATCACGATTTGTGGCGGCTGGATTTGCGTTCGCGGAGTGTGGAGTTTAGCCAAAACTTTCGTAAGCTGAGTGGCTTTTCCGAGTCTGAAGTTAAGGGAAATCTCGACGAGTGCCTGACGCTGATTCATCCGCTCGACCTTTCGCGATTGAGCAAGGCACTTTCGGGGAGCGACTGGAAAGCGCTACCGGAAGAATTAAATTTCGAGTTTCGTTTGCGTCATCGACATGGCGGTTGGCGCTGGGTATTGATGCGCGGGCGACTGGAGCGAGACGAGAACGGAGACCCGGTGGCGATCAGTGGGTCGCATACCGACATCACCGAGGCTAAAACGGTTGACCCGATTACGGGCTTGGCCAATCGCTTACAATTTGAAGACTGGCTTGAAGACAATATCCATGCCGATGGGCTGAGCCTTGCCGTATTCCTCGTTGGTATTGATCGCTATTCGATGATTCGGGACTCATTAGGCCAGGCCGTAGGAGACCAGTTGTTACGATTGGCCAGTGAACGGCTTGCGAGCAGCTTGAATGGAGGCTTGCGGCAGAACGGCGAGTGGATCCTTGCTCGATTGAATGAAGAGGAATTTGCGATCGCGATGCCTGGGATCGAAGACGAAAATGGGGGCAGAACCGTTGCCGAGTTGATCCAGGGATGTCTTGAGAAGGGGATTTGGCTGCAGGGGAATGAGCTTTTCGTGTCGACCAGCGTTGGCTTCGTTTTGCGGGAAGACCGTAAGCAAGCCGATGAAGTGTGGCGGGATGCCGAGATTGCACTGAGACTGGCGAGGGCTGGTGGCGGCAATCGTGTTGTGCTTTTTGATCACAGTATGCGGGAGGATGTACTGCAACAGATGGCGCTGGAGAACGATCTCAAGCGGGCCATCGAGCAGTGGGAATTTGAGCTTTATTACCAGCCCAAGGTGGATCTTGAGAGCAAGAGGATTATTGGCTTTGAGGCGCTGCTTCGCTGGCGGCATCCGATAAAAGGGATCATTCCGCCGAATCAATTCATTCCGCTAGCTGAAGCAACAGGCTTGATTATTCCGATAGGCATCCGTACGGTGCGCGTGGCTTGCGAGACCATACGGGACTGGCAGGATCAGTTTCCGCAACGGCAGCCACTTGAGGTGAGCGTGAATCTGAGCGTGAGGCAATTTCAGGATCGACATTTGATCGACGACATCCGAAAAATCATCGCCGAAACGAAGATCATCCCGTCGACCCTGCAGTTTGAAGTAACCGAGAGTGTTTTGGTGAGCGATCCGGATCAGGCGTTGGAGATTGTGAAGGAGTTGCGGCGGATGGGCGTGGGTTTGAAAATTGACGATTTCGGAACGGGCTACTCTTCTCTAAGCTACCTACACAAGCTTCCCTTTGACACGCTCAAGATTGACCGCTCCTTCATTAACACCATGGGAGACGACCACGCGGCATTTGAGATTGTGCGGGCTATTATTCTCCTGGCTGGGAGCCTCGGTTTACAGGTGGTTGCTGAGGGGATTGAGACGCAGGTGCAAGCCGACGAATTGCGCAGTTTGGGTTGTGGCTTTGGGCAAGGCTATCTTTTTGCCCCACCACTGACCAAGGAAGCAGCGCGGCGTATGCTGGAGGCGCAGTCGGTTCGAACTGAGAGTTAAGAGTTGCAGTTGCCGGTTTTGAGGGCAGCGACTACGGAGCAATCGGCGTTGGCGCTGCGGCGACAGGGGCTATCGAGAAGAGTTTCGATGCGGGTGGCCAGCTTTTGATATTCGTCGATTTTTCTTTTGAGTTCGATTAGTTTTCGTTCGGCGAGGTTGCAGGTCTGCTCACAAGTGGGGGCACCTGATTCAAGAGAATCGGCCAGATTTGCGGCTTCAGCCAATGTGAAGCCAAAGGCCTGGCACTGCTTAAGGAAAAGAATTCGCTCGACGTGATTGGGGGTGTATTGACGGTAGCCGGATTGGGGCTTCCGGGGTTGCGCGATCAAACCTTCACGTTCGTAGAAGCGAATCGTTTCTACGCCCACAAGGGCTTGTCGCGCGACCTCAGAAATAGTCATAACTTAATTGTGGATGGTTATTTGCTGCCGGTGCAGCAGGAGCATTTGCAATTGGGATCGCCACAGGGGCAGGTTGCGCAGCAAGAGCAGCCACGCGTGCTTGTTTTCTTCATGATTTAAGTCTAGGGTCCGTAGTAGTGTACGGAGTCAAGAAGAATCTTTTTTGTCTTTTACATGCGGTGCTAGTATGACCGTAATGACAAAAGCTTCAGCCATTTTGACTGGACTCTTTCTTCTGGCCCGCTTGTGCAGCGCGCAGTCCTCACAGGCCAATCTTTCAGGACTGGTTAGCGATGCCCAGGGGGCCGTTATTGTTGGCGCACAGGTGATCATCCTGAACACGGCGACAGCGGCTTCGACCACAGTGACAACCAACGGTAGCGGCCTCTACGTTATTCGGGCGTTGCCGATTGGACGCTACACATTGAGTGTCGAAAAGCCCGGGTTCAAGAAGCTGGTGCGGACCAATATCGCCCTCAGCACGGGCCAGAGTCTGGAACTGAATCTTACGCTGGATGTGGGTGCAGTGACAGAATCGATCAGCGTGGCGGCGACGGCTTCGTCGATTGAGACCCGGTCGAGTGACGTGAGTCAATTGATTGAATCGAAGACGATTGAAGACATGCCTATCGGGGACCGGCGGAGCATGAATATAATCGGCCTGACGGGCGCGGCAGTGTTTGTGAACTATGACGCTGGGGGCAAGCCGAACTTCTCGCTGGCCGGTGGCCGGACGCAATCGCAGAACTTCTTTATTGATGGCGGCACGGCGCAGAATATGCGGCTCGGGATTGGACAGGTGGATCTGGACCCGCCAGTGGAAACAGTGGCTGAGGTGAAGATTCTGGCCAATAGTTATAGCGCTGAGTACGGCGGCAGCGCGGGTGGAGTTGTGATTGCCACGACTAAGAGCGGAACCAATCAGTTGCAAGGGACTTTGTTTGAATACTTCCGTAACGAGAAGCTGGATGCGGCAAATTATTTTGCTCCTGTTGTGAATGGAGAGAAGGTGCGGGCACCGCTGCGCTACAACGTGTTTGGGGGGACAATTGGCGGGCCGGTGCGAATCCCGAAGCTTTACAACGGGAAGGACAAGACCTTCTTCTTTTTTGCCTATGAAGGAAGCCGGCGCAATGAGGGTGTCGTACGAACACTGACTGTGCCGACGGTTGCGCAGAGGGCTGGAGACTTCAGCTTGAACTCGAATCCGATTTTTGATCCGGCGACGACGGCGCTGGTGAACGGGGCGAATCGGCGCACGCAGTTTCCTGGCAATGTGATTCCGGCGAGCCGGCTGGATGCTGCGGCCAAGAACATCGCGACTTACTTCCCGCTGCCAAATCGGCCTCCAGATAACGCGACTGGCGTGAACAATTTTCGGGCCAACTATGTGACCCAGTTTCCGCGTAACAACTACACGGCAAAGGTGGATCACAATCTTACAACGAATGACAAGCTGACCTTCCGTTATCTATACAACTCGGATGATCGCTTTAATACGACGGTGTTTCCGCTCGAAGCGGCTGAGACGCTGACCGACCCGAAGCGGCACCAGCACTATACCTACCTGAGCTACAACAAGATCATCACGCCGACGATGCTGAATGAGTTGCGTTACACCTATGGCAACCGCATCAATCTCGATGGATCCAAGGGTTTGGGGCTTGATTGGGGAAAGACTATCGGCATTGCGAATCTGCCTGCGGGCGCGTTTCCGACATTGAATCAGACCGGCTACACTTCGCTCGGTGCAGGGAATCAGGAGCGGCGACAATTGCCAATCCAGCAACACCAGATCATAGACAATTTCTCGTGGGTTCATGGCCGCCACAATTTGAAGGTGGGCTTTGAATATCGCAAGAGCATGAACTATGAGATCAACCGGCCGAGCCCTTCAGGTTCGTTCAACTTTGTTCCTTTCTCGACTGGTCAGCCGGGTACGGCGGCATCGGGCAACGGGATGGCGTCGCTGTTGCTGGGGTTGATGACAAACTACACAGTTCGCGAGACTGAGGTGCTCGACCGCAGGAGCACTTACTGGGCCTGGTTTGTGCAGGATGACTGGAAGGCGAGCCGCGACTTGACCGTGAATTTTGGATTGCGCTGGGAACTGGACACGCCGATTATCGATGTCAACAACAGGATGAATGGCTTCGCCACCGATCAGGTGAATCCGGTGAGCGGGACGTTGGGCGTTGTGAAGTTTATGGGGCAGAACAATTGGCCGACATCGCCTTATCGCACCGACCTTAATAATTTCGGGCCTCGCGTGGGTTTTGCTTACAAGTTGTTTGGCAAAGACACAACGGTGTTGAGGGGCGGGTATGGAATTTACTTTGCCCATCCGTTTGATGCGGGTGCGCCGTCAAGTGCGAGTCTTGGCTTTGAAAAGTCTGTAACGCTGGTGAGTCCGGATCAGGGCATCGCACATCCTTTTGTGCTGAGCCAGGGGCCAACGAGTTCGAGTCTGAGCTCACCGACACTTGATGATCGCTTTGGATCGGTTCGAGTTGGAGCGGCACCGAATACGGCAGTTACGTTTTATGAGTATGGGCGCTCGACCGGTTACTCCCACCAATTCAATATGGGGTTGCAGCATGTGGTGAAGGGCGGCATTCTGCTTGAGGCGACTTACCTTGGCAACATCTCGCATAAGCTGGCGAGCACAAACCTCTCGTTGAACCAGATTCCGCTGGAGCAGGCGGCAGCGGGGCGCACGACACAGCAGTTTCGGCCTTATCCACAATTTAGCGGCGTGACGGCGGTGCTGCCTAGTTTGGGGGATTCTAGCTATCACGCACTGTCGACTCGCTTTGAAAAGCGATTCTCGAATGGTGTGAATTTTCTTGGAACCTACACCTGGTCGAAGTTCTTGAACAACACGAGTGAGGGCGGCTCGCAAGTGGGCAACGATGCCGGGCCTTATTCCGATTTCTACAATCGGCGACTGGATCATGGCTACAGCGGCAACGATGTGCCGCACCGTATGACCTTCGCCAGCGTTTATGAATTGCCGTTTGGGCAGGGGCGACGCTTCCTCAAGGGCAATAACCCGGTGCGCTGGGTTTTGGGGGACTGGAACCTGGGCGTGAATGCGTTGCTGCAGGCGGGAGCACCGTTTACGGTAACTACGCAGGTGGATACGCGGAACAACTTCTCAGCAGGTGGTTTGCGTGCCGATATCGTCGGGAACCCGACGCTCGATGCCGGAGAGAGATCGCCTGGGCGATGGTTCAACACGGCAGCCTTTGCACAGCCGGCGGCATTCCGCAATGGCACCGGTGGTGTTGGGATCGTGAGATCAAGTGGCAAGATCAATATCGACATCTCGCTGCTCAAGAACTTTCCACTTGGGGAACGGCGCAAGCTGCAGTTGCGCGGTGAGTTTTTCAATCTCACCAATCATCCGAATTTAGGCAATCCGGGCTCGTCGTTTGGTGGGCCTGGCTTTGGCGTGATCAACTCGGCTGACCCCGGCCGGCGTGTGCAGCTCGGGGCTCGCCTGGTTTGGTAGTTATGCGTGGTGAACCGGTTCTGCGTAGAGAAGATCGCCGGTGACTCCGTCGAAGTACTGAATAATGACATGTGGCCTCGGGTATGCGATCCAGCGGGTGCGGCCGTCGGGCGCTGGGTTTGGGAAGACGTTGTTGATCTGCGCGACCGCGTAAATGGGCCACCAGCGGAGGCGCGGCGGAACATCGTTTCTGATGTAGCTGGACCAGCGGATCTCGCACTGACGACCACGGGAATCGTAGGTGCCATTCGGTGGTCGGCTGCCTTCGCTTTTGGCCGGATGGTTCTGTGAGTTGTGCGGGCCAGCGGCGAATTCCCAGACACGGTCAGTGACCTTGATGGACCAACTGTTGTGGAGGTCGCCGGTCATCACCATGACGGGTTTGCCGAGTTTGTCCCAAAACTGGATCAGTTCTTCCTGCTCGGCGAGGAAGG
>JBKJUN010000068.1:0-10392 GCA_046590555.1 Bryobacter sp.
CTCGGCGATAGTTCTTCTGAGCGTAGGCAACAGTCCCAAGATTGTTGATTGCCTCAGCATACTTTGGATTCAGCTTCACCGAACGCTCATAGTTTTTGCGCGCCAAACCAAGCTGCCCCATCTGGTGAAAGCCAATGCCAACCTTGTTCCAGGTGATGGGAGAATCTGCGGGCATGTTCTGGTACATCTCCACCGCCTCGCGAAACATCTTGCGCGCCATAAAAATATCGCCGCGCATCTCTGAACTCAATTCCGGCTTGGGCACCGGGGGCGCAGTGTTCGTAGTAGATGCACTGGGGGCAAAACTGGAAGTCGTTGGCTGGGCGAACAACATCGCTCCGGTCAAGACGGATACAAACAGGGTGCGAAAACGCATAAAGCACCTCACTTGCTCCTAATTCTAATCCAAAAAAACTTATTTGAAAATCGACCGGATCTTTCCCCAGATCCCAGTCTTTCCACCTTGCCCCTCCGGAGGCTTTGCCCGGCGTGCGGCCTCGGCAGCTTCGGCCCTTGCTGCATCGGCATCTTTCTTCTTCATGGTCACACTACGGCTCGTCCCACCGGTTGCGTTGGAAGGCTCTTCACCCTTGGCCTCTTCAGTCGCATCCCAGGCAAATACCTGCGTCTGGCCGCTCACACCTTCAACCGGCTGCGTACCCGCAACATAGACCTCAGACCGCCCTGCACCCAACTTGCCTGTGGCCACATCTACTTCAGCAGAAACCACACCCTGCGGCGGCTCAAAGCGGTGAACATTACGATATTCCCGATGCGTATGCGCCCGCTTCATAAATTCAGTCCATATCGGCAGCGCACTCCTGGCACCCTCCAACTTGATATCGCGATTGTCGTCAAAGCCTACCCAAACAACGCAAACCAGCTTCGAGGTAAACCCGGCAAACCAGCCATCCCGGCTGCTACCCGTCTTGCCACCAGCCGGCAGCCCAAAGCCACGGCTTCGAACCCCAGCCCCGGTCCCCGCCCTCACCACGTCCTCCATCAGGTTCACCATGATGTAGTTGATCCGCGGATCCAGCACCTCATGCCGCTCCGTCTTGGTCTCAGAGATATTCGCACCAAATCGATCGCGGATCGAACGAACCCAACTGGGTCGAGAGGCCACCCCACCCGAAGGAAACATCGTATAGGCCCCTGCCATCTCGATCGGCGTCACTTCATAGGCACCCAGTGCAACCGCCGGTGTAGGACGCACCTCCATATTTAAGCCTGCCCGGCGGGCCAGCTTCACCACGGCTCCGTAGCCAACGGCCTCTGCCAGCTTCACCGTCGGAATATTCAAACTCTTCATAAGCGCCGTCCGCAGACTCACCGCACCATAATACTTTTCACCAAAATTGCCAGGCTCGTAGCTTCGGCCATCGTAGTAAAAAGTTGTCGGCTCATCGATCAACATCGATGTCGGGGTAAAAACCCTCTCGCTATCGAACAAAGCCGTATTAAGTGCTGCCGCAAAAACCAGCGGTTTAAAGATCGATCCAGGCTGCCGCTTCGCCATGGCACGGTTCAATTGCGACAAGCCATAGTTCCGCCCACCCACCAGCGCCTTGATTTCTCCAGTTTGTGGATCCAGCACCACCAGCGCTGCCTGCACCTCAGGCATCTTGCCATCCTTGTCCTTCTTGTGCTTTTTCGCAATCGCCTCATCTACTTCTTTCAAACCAATACGCATCGCATCTGCCGCATCTCGCTGCAGATCGACATCGAGGGAAGTAAAGATGCGGTAACCCCCATCCTGAAAGTCCATAGCCGGAAACTTCTGCTGCAACGTATCGTTGACAAGATCCACAAAATACGATGAATCCGCTGCATCGCCATTTCCACGAACCGTCCGGATCTCAACTGCCCGGGCTTGAGCGAGTTGATCATCCTTGATGTAACCGTTATCCCGCATCAGGCGCAATACAATGTTGCGGCGATTCTTTGCTTTCTCCGGATAAAGAAAAGGATTTGTAGCGCTAGGCCGCTGGATCAGTCCCGCCAGAAGCGCAGCCTCAGGCAAGCTAAGATCACGTACATCCTTGCCAAGATAGGCTTGCGCCGCCTCACCAAAGCCAAAGATATTGAAGCCCCCGCGCCATCCGAGAGGTACATAATTCGCATAGTATTCGAAAATTTGTTCTTTGCTTAGCTTCTGCTCAAGTATGAGTGTGTAAACCACTTCATTCAGCTTGCGAGTCCAGGTCTTCTCCATGCTGAGAAAGAATCCTCGGGCCAACTGCATACTAATCGTCGACGCGCCCTCGGCATGACGGCCGGTGGAGACGTCAACCATCACCGCCTTGACGATTCGTATGGGATCAAAGCCTGCGTGGCTAAAGAATCGCTTGTCTTCAACACTCACCACCGCTTCCACCAGTTGCTTCGGCAGATCTTCGTAGCGAGTCATCCTGCGCTTGGCCCTCGAACGGTCAAAGATGTTTGTTACCAATTCCGGCTCAAGCTGATATTGGTTGCGAATGGAGTTGTCTGCAAGCGAGACAATTTGCGAAATGCGCCCATCTGCAATCCGGATCAAGCCCCCGTCCCGGGCAAAGTAGGATTCCGGCCCAGGATAAATTTCGATTGAGTCCCCTCGCAGAACATAATGCCCAACCGGATTCCCGCTTGCCTCGCTGTAGCCGCTTCGACGCAACTGCCCAACCAACTCTTCCCGGTCCAGCGGATCGCCCAGAGACAACAGGTGCGGAGCCGCAAAAATTCTTGAAGCATTTCGAAAGGGGCCGATCGCAAGCTTTTCATCGATCTCGCGTGAGTATTTGCTGTAGACAAAGCCAAAGACCAGCAAACTGGATATGAACAGAAAAGCCAGCCCGGCAAGAACAATTCTGCCAACGGGACTGAGAAAAATTCGCACCCAAAAGGCGCGTGCGGGGATTTGAAGACGAATTGCCACGGATATTTTGTCGGACGCCTTTATTTTTGCATGACCTTGTGGGCCAGCGTACACATGAGAAACTGTAAGTCTTATGACGGACGAAAAAGCCGATCCGCTACAACCCTTTCTTCGCTGGTTTAGAATCGCGGTCCCGATCCTTGGACTTCTCCTTGTTGTCTTGCAATGGTGGCAGACTGCACAACTTATGGATGAGGCTCTCTCAGCCAACCAGACCATGCGTCAGATCTGGACCAACCATGCACCTGCTTTCCCTCTCGACACCCTTGCTTCGGCAGTTTACTTCCCCGCTGCAGTCTCCCCTATCTCTGCATTTGACGCTGGTGAGGGGCCTTGGCAGGCTCAATCCGTCTGGATGCAACTCGCCCGCTCAGCTAGAGCCCAAGACCAATTAGGCTATGATGCCTTTCCCATGGGCAGGCAAATCGGACTCAATGCTGCCATGTTTTGCCAAATTGTGATTCCCTGTCTGGCCTTGATACTTGGATGGCAGCAGGTCAGAAAATCCCGCTCGCTCAACCTTCAATCTTGGGCGGCGCTCCAAACATCCCTCATCGAATTCGCCGGACCCACTGTTGCGCTCTCCTGTCTTCTCACTGCTGCACTCCAACGCCAAAGTCTTGGCATAGAAGGTGCGATCCGCCTGATGCTCATTCTCGGTGCCTACGTCCTCTACTCAATTGCTTCAGGTACAATCTGCTGGATCGTATATCAACGATCTTCCAGTTTGTCTCGTTCTACTGGGCTTCTTGTTCTATTCTGGCTCTTCAATTTCAGTCTTGCCAGACCATTTACGGTCAACCTGGCGGCTGCGGTATTCCCCTTGCCCAGTCTCGATGCATTTGCAAAAAAATTGGAATTTGAGACCCAAAACGGTTATAACGGTGTCGACCCCAAAGAAGACCGTCATCGACGTTTCTTCAATGAAGCTTTGCGCGATTACAAAGTCAGCAGGCCAAATGAATTAACTGTAAATCTGTCGGCCATACTACTTCAGAAGGAAGAACGATATCAGCGGGAGGTAGGTCATAGGCTGCGGGGAAATATTATCGATATCTTTCAACGCCAGGAGAAACTGGAACAAGCACTATCCATGATGCTCCCCCTTGTCGCGATTCAGATCAGTTCCAGCGCACTCTCGGCCACAGATTTCGCCAGCGAGCGCTGGCAAGTCGAACAGGTAACCTTGTTCTGGGATAGATTGCTGAAAAAAATCTATGACGATGTCGTCACCTCCAGCGGACCGGAAGCAAAAAAGGTCCTTCGAGGCTCAGATTACTGGCGGCAATTCCCGTTAATCGAGCTTCGAATTCCTTCTCCCGTCCTTGCCCTAAACGCCTGTCTTCTTCCTGCCTTGGGACTTGGATTTATTTCGATCTTCGGCATCGTTATCGCCGTCAGATCCCGCAAAGTAGAAATTCCTGATGCATCCGAATACGAGGCCACCCTATGAATTTCAATACGCAACGCATCCTCCTGCAGCTCACTCTTGGCATCTGCGTAGCGATGGTCCTGCTCTTTGCTTCCTCTACAACCTCCAAACTCCATGAGCAAGAGCGAAAGATTCACTCAGGGGCAACCAGAGAACCTCAATTAGCGGATCCGGCTACTAGTTTTTTTGAAATCGTTCTTGAGTCGTCGCCTTTGGGTCAACTCAGCGCTGGCTTCACCGGGATTGCCCCATCCATGCATATGATCCGCCTCGATGCGACGCGCCCGTTGTCTAATATCGACCCTATTGAAAACCCCGCCCGGCGCAGATTTGGCCGTATCGATTTCAGCTTTGCATTTCTCGTCTTTTTACCTATCGCGCTCATCCCACTTTGCTACATGATTTACAAAAAGTGCATGTCGCGAGGAGACGCTGAAAAGTTAGCCTCGGGTAGAACCAAACTCTTCGATTTTGCCATCGAGCGCATCTTGCTGCCTCTATTGGGTTCAGGCGCACTCGTCTTCCTCGTCACCATTGCTTGCCTTTACTCCAGCGGCCTTAGATTGAACAGCAATGAACTTTTAGGACGTCTCGCCCTCTGGGGACTGCTCACTTCACTCTATTTGCTTAGCTGGATTTTGCTTTTCGCATTCCTCTTGATTCGTTCTGCTTCCTTTCCATCAGCCACGATTCAATATGCAGGAGTCTTTCTGTTGGTGGTCTTCGTATTGCCACAACTGCTCCAAAGCATCGAGTTGGCTATTGAAAGACCCAAAGGTCGCCTTCCTCTCATCGTCGAGCGACGCAAACTGGCAACAGAACTGCGCCTTGAGGATCAGGCTGGAATTGATCGTTATCTCACTCGTCAGGGCTTTGCGGCCCTCAATTGGACAGAGCCCATTTCCAAACCGCAGTCAATCGCGCTACTGAACCTCAGAATCGAAGATGCGATCGTGCCGAGACTAAAGGAGTTTGAAGACAACGTTCGCAGCCTGGATGAGATGGCAATCGCCGCGTCCTGGCTTTCCCCCTATGCGGTCGCCCAGTTCGGAGTCGATGACTTGGCAGGTACCGGCCTGGCCAGATACTCCTCTTTCCGCACCGCCGCTATCGCCTTCCACGAACAATGGCGAAACTACGCTTTGGGATTCATAGCCAAACGCCAAATCCTCGACTTCGACTCACTTCGCGATGCCCCAAAATTCAAATCAGTGGGTGAAGATTCAAGCCAGGTCTTTCTCTTTGGTGGGCTCCGTTGTCTTTATTTCTCCGTCATTGCCTTGCTTCTGGCGATCGGCATTCGCATAGAATTACAAAAACTCCTGCCACAAAGAAAAAGAGCTGCCCGCTAGGGCAGCTCTTTAAACTTGATTTGAAAAACAAAACCTAGGAGATCTTGTATTCCTTGTATTCGACATGCTTCCGGATCACTGGGTCGAACTTCTTCTTCAGCAGCTTTTCGGTGGTCTTCTTGGGGTTCTTCGTGGTCGTGTAGTAGTGGCCTGTGCCAGCGGTCGAGACGAGCTTGATATTAATGCGCATTCTAAATTCCTCTTCTAGCTAGGTTCTGCTACTTTTCTTCAGCAGCGGGAGCACGGCTTCGATTCCCACCTTATCGATGGTGCGCAGAGCCTTGGCAGACAAGCGAACGCGGATAAAACGCTTTTCGCTGGCAATCCACAGACGCTTCTCGTGCAGATTCGGCAAAAAACGACGCTTGGTCTTATTGTTCGCGTGCGAAACCGTGTGGCCACTGATAGGCCGCTTACCGGTTACGGGACATAATTTGGACATAACTCTAACTCCAACTTGCTCAACCAGGGGTTTGGTCTTGCCAGAAATTGAAACAGCAATCACACAATCGGCTGTTTCGCAGGAAGGCGCACAGCGATGCTGTTGCCACCACAATCTCCTAGTGTACTGGATTTGCGCCCATTTGGCAAACTCCCTAGCTTACCATTCCGCCACTTTTCTGCACAGCATGGGCGTGCAAGTCCTCCAGCGACACAAATTGCAATGCATTGTGATGGGTGCATTCCAGAATCACATGCGGAGCACAGCCTGCCTCAAGCCCTTCCTTCCACCGCAGCGCACACAAACACCATTGGTCTCCAGCTTTCAGCCCCGGGAAACCCCATTCAGGATGCGGCGTAGACAAATCATTCCCCTTTGACTTCGAGAATTCCAAAAAGCTATCGGTCATGACGGCACAAATCAAATGCCGCCCTTGGTCTTCGTCACCCGTCTCGCAGCATCCGGTTCGATAAAAACCCGTCACCGGATCGGTCGAACAGGCAATCAGAAGTTGGCCCAGAATATTACGTTGTGGCTTTGGCATAAACCTCAAGCTTAGCGCCTAAATCAATGCCAATCGAAGCATATTGAGAGCAGACTGCACGGCAAACTGCCTCACCCGGTCACGATCTCCGCCGGGATAACGAAACCGCTGCACTTTGAGAATCCCCTCGGGCCCTGCGATTCCGATATAAACCGTACCCACCGGATTTTCTTCGGTCCCGCCATCAGGCCCGGCATACCCAGTCAGACTCAACGCCCAGTGGGAATTTGCCTTCTCCCGTGCCGCTGCAGCCATCTGGCTCGCCACCGCCTCAGACACTTCAGTCTGCTCAGCCAAGACCCATGGGTCCACTCCCAGCAGCTCCTGCTTCTGGCCATTGTTATAAACAATAAACCCACCCACAAAGGCCTTGGAAGCCCCGGCGATCCCGGAGAGTCGCGCACCCAGCAGCCCGCCAGTCAAAGACTCGGCCACGGCAACCGTCTGTCCACGTTCCACCAGCAAGCGCAAAACTGCCGCCTCTAATGGCGAGCCGTCACGAGAGTAGATCCGCTCTCCAAGTACGGCCTCAATCTTGGCCCCCAACTCAGCCGTCAGCGCATCCGATTCTGCTTGCGACTTCGTCTGAGCACGCAGGTGCAAGGTGATATCGCCGGCCTTAGCCAGAATCGTTGTCACCGGGTTCTCGTACTGCTTGTAGATGGGAGCAACCAGTGCATCCACATCCGATTCACCCATCCCTGTCAAGCGAAAGGTTGCCGTCGACAACGCAAGCGGCGGCAGCATCTTTTGAAGTCTCGGCAGAAATTCCTTTTCTGCCATGGGCTTCATTTCGCTCGGCGGCCCAGGCAGCAGAACAACAATCTGTTTCGAATTCAAGCTCAGCCATTGCCCGGGTGCTGTCCCGTTCGGGTTCGGCATAACTTCTGCCCCATCGATCACATAAGCCTGCCGCTTGTTGATCTCCGCCATCTTGCGCCCAAATGACGCAAACCTTGCCACAAGAGCATCACAAATCCCCTGGTCAAACAGCACAGCCAATCCAGTGGCAGTGCCAACTGCTTCGCGCGTCAGGTCGTCTTCAGTCGGCCCCAGCCCCCCGGTCAGAATTAGTAATTCAGAGTGTTCGAGACAGTAGCGGATCGCCGCCTCCAGTTCCTCTCGCTGGTCCCCGACCACCATTTTCAAACTAACTTCAACACCAAATAAATTGAGCCTCTCGGTGAGAAAGAGAGAATTGGTATCAACTCTGGTGTGGGTGAGCATTTCGCTCCCGACGGCAATGATGGCTGCGTTCATGAGGAAACCTAGGCCCGTGTGATATCAACATCGACCCTGAAAATCGAATTGGTTGTGGCGACAGCCATCGAGCGCGAAGGCAAGATGCAAAGCCCTACGATTCCGTGGCCGGACAGAAAGTGCTGCGCCTCGCGAGCCGGATTGATTCGCACCACACCACGGCGACCAGAATAGCTGGCAGCGCAATAAAGATTCCCTTCACGGTCAAAGGTGATCCCCTGCGGCCGCCCCAATCCACGATAGAACAACTCCGCTTCCCCATTAGGCGCAATCCGCTGAATCGAATCAAAGCTCGAAGTTGTAGGTCCGGTGACGTAAAGATAGGAATCCTGCCCAAAGGCCAAATGGTAGGCCGCAATCGAGGGTTCCAGAGTTGCAAAAACAAATACGTCGCGCGCCGGGTTGATCTTGAAAATCGTCCCCGAACGATCTCCAACATAGAGATTTCCGGCCGGGTCAAAAGCCAGTCCCGTAGCGATCCCCATTCCCTCAACGAAAGTCGTCATCGCACCCGTTGGGGTGATCTGATAGATGATCCCGTCGTTACGCGAGGACACATATAGCATGCCGTCCTGGTCAAATGCCAAACCTGTAGCATTCATGATGTCGCTAGCAAAGGGGCGGCAATCATAGTTCAGGTCGATCTTGTAAACCGAGACGGCTGTCTTCTGCCCCCGGCTCCCCGAAAAGGTTGTATAGATGTTGCCCTCCTGGTCACAAGCCGGGCTCGACACAGGATGCAAACTATCAGCCACCTGTATCCCGATCGCGCAATGATAGGCATTCGAGACAACACCTTCTCGCCGTACAGTAAGTTCTCCATAGCTGGGAGCATCCGGCACTCGCGCAATCACCATGCTTCCAGAGCCAACCACCACCGCACCATGCGCATCGCCAAAGAGCACCTCCGGACGAACTTCACCACCAAGATTTGTGCCACGAATAGTGAACTCACCACCAGGCAACGCCGCTTCCGGCTGAACGCGATCAATGTGAATAGAGGACATGAGGAATCTAACTCTATTTTTACAGAGGTAGATTGAGAAAGTTGCGGAGAATGTAAATCACGAGCGCCGCATAGAAGCCCGCCATCAGGTCATCGGCGATCACGCCAATCCCGCGTGGTAGCTTTTCGAAGAGATTTACCGGGAATGGCTTCCAGATATCAAAGGTCCGAAAAAGCCCAAAAGCCGCCAGATAACTCAATGGATTGCCGAGATCACACCAAAGGAATGCCAGCATCTGCCCCAGCACTTCATCCACTACAACGCACTGAGGATCCTTCAATTTCAATTCATCGATCAAAACGTTGGTAGCCCAAATCGATGGCATCAGGGCAAGGACAACCAGCCCCAACAGCTGCACCGGAGTGAAGTAGGCAAAGTGATGCAGCAGGTACACCCCGGCAACACCCACAACGGCACCCGCAGTGCCGGGGGCCTTCGGGACATACCCAGCGTAGAAACTGGTAGCGATTACCTCAGCGACGGCTAGCTTCATCGTCAGCGTCTTCCTCACGCCGCACCGGCAACTCGTCTAGCGTCTCACCCGGAATCCGGTACTCTTCATCCGCCCACTTACCAAGATCCATCATTTGGCAGCGTTCACTACAAAATGGAAAAAACTCATCGCCTTGCGTGGAAGGCTTGCGGCATAGGGGGCACTTGGCCTTTAGGAGCATCGTTGTTAAATGTGCTGATGCTGACGCTTGGGCGCAGCATTCAGAATCGGAAATGGATTTTCAGTGAATCGTGGCAAATTTGTTTCCGGCGCACCAAACACCTCTCCAATCAAATCATAATCGTGAGCTTCTGTGATTCGAATCCGGCGAATCTGTCCCTTGGCCAGCGGCCCATCCGACACATCGTTGATCAAACAATAGCCGTCGATCTCGGGTGCTTGTGAAGCCAAACGGCCCTGCCACAGCAGATCAGTCTCCTCCGACGGGCCTTCCACCAGAATCGGGAATTCTTTCCCGATCAACCCCTTGTTGATCTTGCGCGAGATCTTCCGCTGAATCGCCATCAGGCTTCGCTGGCGGTTGTGAATGGTGCGGCCATCCACCTTGTCACCCAGCTCAAACGACTTCGAAGTCTCTTCATCGGAATACTTGAACACACCGAGGCGATCAAACTGCGCCGCCTCCACAAACTGCTTCAACTCTTCAAAATCAGCAGCCGTCTCACCCGGAAAACCGACAATCATTGAGGTACGAATCGCCACCCCAGGAATCGTCGCCCGCATCTTCTCTAGCAGCTTCAGAAAGAAATCGCCATTCGAGCCACGCTTCATCAGCTTCAGCACATTGCGGCTCGAATGCTGCAACGGCATGTCGATGTACTTCACCAGTGCCGCATGCTCGGCAATCGTATCGAGCATCTTCTGGGTCACCCGGTTTGGGTAGCAATAGAGAAAACGAACCCACTTCTCAAACGGAGTCTCAAT
>JBKJUN010000139.1:0-5692 GCA_046590555.1 Bryobacter sp.
GCTGCAAGATGCACCTATTGGAGAAGTGATAGAAGGTCTACTTTACATCTGGGCACTTTCCGATCCAATGGAGCTTCGCGATCAGGTGTATCACTTGCCGTCTATTTCTCGTCACTCGTTTACGCGCTGAAACACTCTGCCCCATGCAAAGCGTGAATACTGAAAGCAAAACGGCCCTGAGCACAAGCCCACGGCCGCAACAATTAGAAGAATTTTGGTCGGGGCGGCAGGATTCGAACCTGCGACCTCCTGGTCCCGAACCAGGCGCTCTACCAGGCTGAGCCACGCCCCGACGGGTGGTTGGTAGACTAGTCTGCAGTATAACAGGTTAAGCCTCAAAATGACTCAAGCGCTAACGCTTTCTCTTACACTCCTCCCAGCACTTGCCACTGCCGCCGACTATCAATTGTGTTTTCTTGAGGATGGCCCGGAATCTGGAAAGATCGAAGCTGCCCAGGCCAAAGCGCTACAGGCCGCCCGCATGGGCCATATTGGTGCAATGTGGACGTCCGGAGACTTCGAAAGCGCAGGACCTAATCTTTGGGCTTCCCGAGTATCGCGGGATTTTTATCTTCAGAGCCTCCGCTAGCACCCCTGATCGCCTCCGGCCCCCTGACCTGCGGACAATACAGCTACTTTGCCGTGCTCGATACCGCCGCACCCCAAGGTCAAAAATCTCTTCCCTGGATCACAAGTTTTCCTCTGGTATCACGACGCTCAGGTCTGGACCGGCGTAAGCTGAAGAGTTGGTAACCGATTACATCGTAGTGGGCGGCGGCGCAGCCGGTAGCGTCGTAGCAGCCCGTCTGAGTGAACTCCGTCAACTTAACGTCCTCCTGCTTGAAGCCGGTCCGCTGGATCCCGGACCCGAAGCCCGCACTCCCCTCGCCTGGCGCAGCCTGCTCGGTGGCCCTCTTGATTGGGGAATCGAGACCGAAGAAGAACCTTACCTTGACAAGAAACGCCTCGCTTACCCGCAAGGCAAAGTCCTTGGCGGCTCAACTGCCCTTTATGCCGGAGTCTACTCTCGTGGCGATCGTTTCGACTACGACGCCTGGCGCGAACTGGGGAATGCCGGCTGGGGCTGGGATTATGTCGTTCCTTACTTTGAAAAAAGCCTGAAGGGCGGTTTGCCTCTTGAGCCATTGCGTACCCTTCATCCCTTCACGAAACAGTTTCTTGAAGCGGGCAAGGAAGAGGGTGCCAAGCCAGTGGAGGTGATGCACCGCCGGGGCGACAAACCTACTGCGGCTGACACCTTTCTCAAGAAGGTCATCAAAGATAACCCTAACCTTACGGTTGTCGGCGGCGCTCAAGTGATTCGCGTGCTCATCGATGAAGGCCGCGCGCGTGGCGTCGAGGTGCTGCGCAACGGCAAGATCGAAACCATCATGGCGAAGTACGAAGTGGTGCTTTGTGCTGGTGCGATCCATACCCCAATGATTCTGATGCGCAGTGGAATCGGGCCTGCGGCTCACCTTGAGAGTCTTGGCATCCCTGTCGCGCTCGACCTGCCCGGAGTTGGCGAGAACCTGCAAGACCACGTTCGTGCCGGTATGGAATTCTCGATCGATACGCCATCGCAACTGGCCAAGCATGCTGGCCTGATGGATCAAATGCGTTACATGCTTACTGGCAAAGGCCCGATGAGCTCACCCGTGGTGGAAGCGCAAGCGACGATGCGAAGCCACGAGCTTGCCCCTGCACCAGACCTGCAGATCAATTTCGTCCCGCGCCGCTCCACTGGCAATGGCTTTACTCTCTGGACGGTGCTGCTGCGGCCCTTCAGCCGCGGCTATCTGCGCCTGCGTAGTGCAGACCCAAGCGAAGGGCCTTCGCTTCATCTCAATGTGCTCGAAGAACCCGAAGACCGTATCACGCTCGATCGGGGCCTAGCCCGGGCCAAGGTGATCGGGGAACGAATGGGACGAATCGAAGCCGGTGTCAACTACGACGTCATGTGGCATGCATGCGGCACCTGCCGCATGGGCTCAGACCGGATGGCTGTCGTTGATACCGACCTCAAGGTGCATTATGTTGGTGGTTTGCGCGTTGTGGATGCCAGCGTGATGCCGCTGATCCCAAGCGGAAATACGACGGCCCCCACGCTCATGCTTGCTGAGCGGGGGGCCGATCTGATTCGCTGCTAGGGGAAAACTACTCGGCAACGACAGGATTGTGAAGCTGGCCGAGGCCTTCTACTTCGACGATGCAATGGTCGCCTGGCTTGAGCAGTACTTGCGGCTTGCGCGCAAATCCAACTCCGGGAGGCGTACCGGTGGAAACCACGTCGCCCGGCTCAAGCGTAAAGACTTTCGAGAGGAACTCGAGCAACTGCGGAATGTTGAAGATCAGTTCCTTGGTTGAGCTGTTCTGCATAACTTGTCCATTGAGCGTCAGCTTGACGTTCAGGTTGTGCGGATCTGGAACCTCGTCTGCCGTCACGATGTAGGGGCCCATCGGCGCAAAGGTGTCGAAGGTCTTACCCATCAACCACTGCGTTGTGCCCTTCAACTGGATGTCGCGGGCGCTGACGTCGTTCACATTGGTGTAGCCAAAAATGTAGTCGCGCCAGTTTTCGCCGTTGATGTGCTTTCCGGTCTTACCGATAATGAAAGCAAACTCGGCTTCGTAATCCGGCGCTTCGCTCATCTTCGGCAGCACGATATTGTCGCCGTTGCCAATTACTGCATTGGGAAACTTATTGAAGACCGTCGGGATCTCAGGAATAGCCATCCCGGATTCAATTGCATGGTCGCGATAGTTGAGGCCGATGCAGATGAATTTCGGGGGGCGATGAATGGGGGCCAAAATCCGGACCGTGTTAAGTGGAACTCGAGCTGCAGCATGCGCCGCAAAGTCTTTTACCTTAGCCAGAGCGCTTGCGCCGCCCTGGATGATCGAATACAGGCAGGAGAAACCAGCGCCTGCCAGAGGGATGATTTCCGAGTCGCCTGCAGCGAGAACTCCAGCCTCGGGAGGGCCGCCGGCGCGCTCGAACATAAGAAGTTTCATATTCGATGAGGCTATCATGCCCGGGGCCTATTGAAGCCCTAAAAAAAACCGATTGAAAAAGTCTACGGGGGGGCTTATCTTTCTCCCACAGAATGAGTAGAATACAGCGATAAGAACAAAGAGCGCCATTAAGAGCGCCTTGGCACTTCAAAAAATAGGGGAGTAGTTCGATGCAGTTGATTCGGACGAAGGCTTTTTCATCAGGCACCCTTGGGTGTCTGATGATTTCGAGTTCTCTTTTCGGACAGGGCTTCCTGGCCGGTGGGAAAGCTCCGCGCATGTTTGGAACTGACATGGCGGTGCTCGAGGCTGGGGAGCCTCGACAAGACCTTCCTTGCAAGGTAGATGACGTCAAGCCATTGCTTGGGTTTGATCTGAAGTTCCACGCTGGCTTTGAAGTCTCTGTGCCGATGCGCGAACTGGCCGGTTCTGAGAACCTGCTCACCATCGTCTTCCGCGTCCGGCCGGAGGGCAAGCCCGAGGCGGATCGCTACTTTATTCAGCGGGTCAAAGTTCCGGAACTCGACGAAGAAGCTAAGGGTGAGGCTTTCCTGCAGGGTGGCTTTGACATCGGCGAAGGCAAGTATCAGGTGGAATGGCTGATGCGTGATCGTGCGGAACGGGTTTGCTCTCATGTCTGGAAAGTAGAGGCAACGCTTCCGGCAAAAGACAAACAGATGGAAATGAACGAGCCAGCCGATACGGTGGAGCCCAGCCAGTTTGAACAGTTCCACGAAGAGCCGCCGGTGGCGCGAAACCCGAACGAAACACAGCTTAGTGTGAAGGTGCTGATCAATTTTGCCCCTCAGCGAACACGGTCCGCAACCTTGCAGCCAGTGGACACGTCGGCATTAGTAAGCATATTACGCACGATCAGCCGCGACCCCAGAATCGGAAAATTCTCACTCGTCGCCTTCAACATGCAGGATCAAAAGATTTTATACAAGCAGGAAAATGCCGACAGAATCGATTTCCCCAAAATCGGCGAGGCCCTGCGCGAACTCAAACTTGGAACGGTAGACCTCAAGAAATTGGCGGTCAAGAATTCCGAAACTGAGTTTTTGAGTGAACTCCTGCAGAAGGAACTAGGTGGAAGCGAGGTGCCAGACGCCTTGATTTTCGCCGGCCCAAAGGTCCTGCTCGATCAGAACGTCCCACAGGAGACGTTGCGCAGTGTCGGAAATGTGGACTACCCTGTGTTTTACCTGAACTATAATCTTTATCCGCAGCAAATCCCCTGGCGAGATTCAATTGGCCACGCCGTCAAGCACTTTCGTGGCGTGGAATATACGATCTCCCGCCCTCGCGATCTCTGGTTCGCAGTGTCGGAAATGGTTCAGAAAATAGGAAAGGCTCGTCAAGCCAAAAGAGCAGGAGTAGCTGTTACGCAATGAAAAAGCTGTCGAAATTTCTGAGTATGATCTTCATGGCCACAGGCTTGATGCTGGCCCAGAAACCCGATTTTCACCCGAATCAGTTGGCACCCTACGTACCAAGCCCACACCAGATTGTTGATCGTATGCTGGAACTGGCCAAGATCAAACCTGGCGAAAAGCTCTATGACCTCGGCAGCGGCGACGGACGTGTTGTGATCGCGGCCGCCCAGAAGTACGAAGCTAAAGCTGTTGGAATTGAACTCTCGAGCCGTCTGGTCAAGTCCAGCCAGGAAGAAATTAAACGTCTTGGCATTGCCGAGCACGCAAGCATTGTTCATGGCGATGTTTTTGACGCTGACTTGAGCGACGCCGATGTCGTGATTCTCTATCTGATGCGCGACAGCAACAATACACTCAAGCCCAAACTTGAGAAAATGCTCAAGCCCGGTGCCCGCGTGATTTCTCACGATTATGCAATTGAGGGCTGGAAACCACAGGCTGAAGAGAAGGTAGACGCTTTTCGCCGCAACCATAAAATTTACGTTTATCGGATGCCGCCCCAAAAGTAGCTGTAACCTGTAGAGATGTCCGAGTTTGACGTCGTTGGTATTGGGCTCAACGCTACCGACACCCTCATCATCGTCCCCCACTTTCCTTCCTACGCCGGTAAAGGCCCCTTTAATCAGGAAATCCTGAGTCCGGGTGGCCAGGTTGCCAGCGCCATGGTTACTTGCGCCAATCTGGGGTTACGCACAAAGTACATCGGCACTATTGGCGACGACGAACGTGGCCGCGTTCAGATGGAAAGCCTCCTCGGTTCAGGCATCAACCTCGATCACGTGCAGCAGCGCAAGGGTTGCCCGAACCAGAGTGCCTACATCATCATCGATCAGTCCACTGGTGAGCGCACCGTCTTTTGGCAGAGACCGGATTGCCTCCGCCTAGATCCCAGTGAAATCACAGAGTCCATGATCACCAATGCGCGTCTTCTCCACATCGACGGCCACGACACACCTGCGATGGAAAAGGCCGCCCGCATCGCTCACGAAAACGGAATCCCTGTCACGGTTGACGTTGACACCATCTATAAGGGCTTTGAGCGAGTGCTGCCTTATGTCGATTACCTCATTGCCTCGAGCGAATTTCCGATCCAGTGGACCCATCACACTGACCCGCTCAAGGCGCTGGAGCTGATCCAGGACGAATACAATATCCACTGTGCCGCGATGACTCTGGGCGCACATGGTGCTCTCGCGCGCATCGACGGCAAATTCCATTACAGCCCGGCCTTCGTCGTGAAC
>JBKJUN010000246.1:0-7303 GCA_046590555.1 Bryobacter sp.
TTTGCGGCAGAGCTGGATGGCCGGAAGCCGCGCATGTATATGTGGACGATGTCGCTTCAAAAATCGATTGGGACAAACTGGGTGGTAGAAGCTGCCTATGTTGGGTCGCAGGGGCGCAGGTTGTCTAAACGCTACAACTCCTATGCCAATGTCACGCCCGGAATTCTTTACGATGTGACTCCTGGTGTGGCAACACAGTATCCTCGCCTGATTGGTATGCTTTACTCTTCGCAAGCGGGTAAATCGCAAATGCATGGGCTCAATATGAAATTGGAAAGACGCTTCAACAATGGCTTCCAGTTGCTGATGGCTCATACGTGGATGAAGTCGATTGATACGGATTCCGCAGGCAGTTGGGGAACACCGAATCTGAACCCGGCAAACTTCCAATTGGACAAGGGTCCTTCGGATTTCAATATCCCGCACCGCAGTGTTGCAAGTGTTGTTTATGAGCTGCCCTTTGGTAAAGGGAAACGGTTCCTTGGAGATGTGAGCCGTGCGGCAAATCTGTTTGTGGGCGGCTGGCAGATCAATACCATCTCGAGCTGGATGAGTGGAGTGCCGAGAATTGTCAGTTCGCCGAATGGGACAACATTGGCTTTTGTTTCGCAGCGCGCTAACACCACTGGAACGGATATTTATTCGAGCTTCAACGGGATCACCCCTCGCGAGGGATTTGGCGAAAGCAACAAGAGCCGGTTCTGGCTGAACCCAGCCGCGTTTTCGCAGACGGCACCTTTAAAGTTTGGCACTTCGGGCCGGAACATTATCCAAGGCCCGGCATGGTGGAACTTTGACTTGTCTGCCTTCAAGACGTTTCCGATTCGGGAGAGCGTCAATCTACAGTTGCGCGCCGAGGCATTCAATGGCTTCAACAACGTTCAGTTCTTTCCGGCAGATCTAAATTCGGCCAGCCCGAATTTTGGCACTTTGCAAGGAGCGAACCGGCCGCGTGTAATGCAGGTGGCGCTGCGCCTCAGCTTCTGATCGGAGCGTAAAGACCCGCTAATGATTCCCTCATGTGGTCCAGTTGAGGCGCAAGTTGATCTCGACTCGGTTGCTGCACGTCAGCGTTGGTATGCCCTTTGCCGGTTGGGCGGCGGAGACGCCGGGTAATGGGGGACTGCCGGGTCCGCCTTGCCTGCAAAAAGTTAGGATGAGGGGACAGTCTGGTGGCGGTGCCGCAGGAAGAGCTGGCATTATCAGTCGTTTTGCGCAGAACGCATGGCCGACAGGCGCAATACTTCAATGCTCGGAAGCTGCGCAGCGGCCATTTGTGGCAGAACCGATTCTACTCTTGCCCTCTGGAACGGAAGCATCTTTGGAATGCATTTGCCTATGTTGAGCGCAACCCAGTGAGGGCAGGTTTGAGTGAACGAGCCGAAGGGTTTGAGTGGTCCAGCGCAGCCGTGCACATGAGAGGCAAAGACCCAAGCCGGATATTAGACCTCGATTTTTGGCGAGAAGCGGGAGGAAGAGAATTTTGGACTGAGTTGCTGCGGCAGGATGAGGATGAAGCCCCAACGTTACCTGGCCTCGATGACTCGCTGGATCATCTCCTCGTCCCATTGCTGCGGACTATTGTTAGGTGCGCAACTCCCAGCCTCAAGGCCTGATGTTCCTTCCTCGGATTGACGCGCGTGTTTTCGCCTTCTTTCCATTCTCGAATCGGTTCGACTCTCTGTTCCGTTGGGTAGTTTTCTTTCCAGCGCATGCCTTCTAGCTTGGCTTCCCCTCTTGCGGTAGACCTCCAGAACTCCAATCATTTGTTACCCAGGTCCCTGGGCCAAAGTGTCACCTACGTCGTCGGACCGTACCCTTTATCCCCGAGCTTACGCACGAGGCTGGGCGGGGGTGTTAGCTAAGTCGCCGACCGAACAGCAGCGGCATAGAGGCCGCGGTCGGCCCTTGCCTCATCCCAGGGAATCAGAGGTTTGTCGGCATTGTGGCTGATGGCTGCGTCAAGCTCTCGCACGTCTTCCAAGTCTTCGATACGTTGGCGCAGGCGCGCAAGTTCAGCGGCAAGCTGTTGAACGGTAGGTGTTCGTTCTTGTTCCGGTGTCTCAGTTATGCGCATCTTTCCTCAGTTTTGAAGCGCTCTGGGCGAGCCAAGTTGCCTAATGAGACGGGAAGAAACCGAGGTCTTTCATGGGGTAGTGCTTGCGGTTTCGAGTCCAAAGGATTGCTCCGGTGGAGTGGGTGCAGGCGGCGATGAGGGCATCTCCCAACTCTACGCTGTGACTCTTTGCGTATTTGAGAAGGTAGGCCCCGGCATGCCGGGCGATGGCTGCGGTGATGGGAACGCAGGTTAGAGAGGCGAAGAGGTCTTCGAGAATTTTGTGTTCTGCTGGGCGGGCTCCAGCCCAAAGTTCGGCCAGACTGACTGGTGAGTAAAGGATCGCAGCTTCAGAATGGCTGAGTTCGATCCAACGGCTCACAATAGCAAGGTCTTTGCCCCGGGAGACTTCGATCAGAATGTCTGAATCTACCAGGACGATCATTTCGAGTTGTAGGCAGTAAAGCGGGAGAGGCGAGTGCCCTTGCGTATGCGGCGGACCACAGCCGTAGAATCTTCTGGATCCTTATCGTTAGCGCGAATGCCTACCAAGGCTTGCATCGCTTCGGCGCGGGAGTCGGCAGGATTGAAGTACTGCGTCTGAACGGCCTTGCGGACTAGTTCAGAGATGGTTGTGCTCTCTGTGAGTGCGCGCGACTGGAGTCCACGCCAGATGGCTTCATCCAAATAGAGCTGCGTTCGCTTCATGATGTATATTGTACATTGCCTTGCATTTTTCGCGCCAGAAGCCGGGCAAGCGCTGGGGCAGGGTGCGGGTTGGATTCGGGTAGAGGGATTTCATGCGTGAGGTGGCCATTGCCAAAGCCATCACTAAATCTGCGTTGGCAATTAGGGGGTTGGCGGCGTTTGCTTCTACCTGGATTGTCGTTTGGCCGGTTTGGCGGCTGTTTGCGTAGCGTCGGCTTTTGAGTTGGGCTGATAGTGCTTCTTGCTCGGGGAGGTTTGGGATTACGTTTAGCCTGCAGCTTTCTATCGATTGCAGCAGCGTCCCTATCAGGTCTAGCTTGGGGGCGTGGAAGAGGTCTACCGGTAGGGTTGGGTGCGAGCGCTTGCTGTGAGTTGCGCCGGAAGTGAAGACGATTCCTTCGAGGCGGGCTTTGGGTTGGCCTCCGCGGGCGGTTAGTTCTTTGTAGAGGATCTCGAGGGTCGGGCGGCTGATTTCTGTTGCGTCCGCTAGCAGGGTGATTGGTGTGGCTGGGTGTTGTTGCCTGGTGCGCTCAAGGGATGAGGAGTTTAGGCCGAAGAAGATTTTTTGAAATTGTCGAGAACGATCTTAATAGTTCAGGCTGAGCTCGAATGTGTTTGGATGGTTTTGATGCTGGTGTGGTTCTTAGTATTTGCCGGGGCAGTAAGCGCAGCGGATCTCGATTCGAAGCTGCGGGAGTACCGGCAGTTGCCGGCGTTGATTCAGTCGCGGATGATGCTGGGGTTGATTCGTGAGTTTGATTTGAAGGATGAGGCAGCGCGAGCAGTGGCTCGCGAGGCTTATGAGGTGGCTGCTCGATTGGATCGCACGGTTGAGGCGAAGGACTTTCCGGTAGCGCTGGCGTGGGCTGGCGGGCCTGAAGATGCGCTGGTGGAGGCATGGCAGGTGTACCGGGTTGGAGACTTTCCAGTGCGGGCACGGAGTAGCGTGGCGCGGTGTGAGCACCGGATGGTGGATGATGCGTCGCGTTACCTGAAGGTGGCGATGGAGGTGGGGGAGTTTGATGTTGCGGCTTCGACGCTGCGGTCGGCTGTTGAGATTGAGGCTGGGCTGGAGTTGGTGCTGACTTGGAAGGATGAGCGGGCGGTGACGGTGGGGCGGCAGTTGGTGCAGCGGTTGCGGCGGGCGACGCAGTCGCGGCGGGAGTTTGAGAAGGCGAAGGGGCTGGGTGGGGTGGTGCGGAGCTTTGCTGCGCGGGTGCCGGAGGAGATGCGCGATGAGGTGCTGGAGGATTTTGAATACTTCAAGCGGCAGAATGAGCAGTTGCCAAGTTGCGGGGCCGGGAAGGTGGAGGAGGAAGAGGACTTTGCTGAGTTGAAGCGGAAGGGTTTGCGGATTGAGGATGGGCCGGAGCAAGAGTATCTGTATGTGGAGACGTTCTTGAAGTTATATCGGCTGGCACAATCGGATGCTGCCTTGCTGGATGAGTTAGAGGCTGCAGGGAATGAGCGGCTGCGGTTGCTGGTGCGGGCGTTTCGGAAGCGCTAAGATACGGGCATGACGCCGTTGCTGAGTTTGTTTTTGCTTCTCGCTGCGACCAATGACCCGCTCCCCAAAGAGCTTGAGTATCGGCTTTCTCTCGCGCGGGCTTTGCCTGCGCCTTATTCTGGCGCTGTAATCGTTGCGCTATTGCCTTCGGCCAAGTTGAGTTCGGCTCAGATTGTTCCGCTGGCGCAGGAGGCTTATCAGCTTGCCGGCAAAGACACCGCTGTCGCTCTGCGTGCCTGGATTTCTTATCGCGATAACTTTGACAAGGAACGCGATGTTGCTCTCGATTTCCCTCAGCGTGCCACTAGCGTGAAGGCTGGCTGCGATGCGCTGGAAGTGTCTGACCCTCACGATTACTATCGCTGGGCTCTGCAGGCTGGGGCCAGGGAGTTCATGATGGCGACCCGAAATGTACGGTCGGCTGTCGAAGCCGGCCGGCTGGTTGAGGCCGTGCTGGAAAGCGGGAGTGAACAGCAGGTGTCGATGTTGTCCGGCATTCTCGCGGGGGCTGTTGGGTCGGACAGGGAGTTTGTTGAGGCGGTTCGCTTCACCGCTTTGCATAACTCTCTGATCAAGCTGACTGAAAAGATCCCGATGAATTCAGCCCGTCAGTTGCTCATCAGCTACCGCACCTTTCTGACCAGCAATTTCTCGGGGCGGCGTTGTGCCGGTAATCGTTCGGAGGAATTCAAGGGGATCCTGGAGGAGTTTAATCAGGCGGCGATACGGTTGCGCGGCGTGTTGCCGCTGGGTCCGGAGGCGGCCGGGGTGAATTCCGTCGATACGGCAACTCGTGAAGTCATGCCTAATACTTTTGCGCTGGCGCACAAGGTGACGAATGCTCCCGCTGACGATACTTCCGTGCGCAGCATGCTTACGGAGATCAGCCAGTTCCGGCTGGAGCAGAAGCCCGGGACTACGGGTTCGGCTGAGGAATCTAAGGCTTATCTCTATGGGCGCTTTGCTGAGCGGATGGCGAGCGGCCCGATGCAGGACCGGGTGATGGAAGACTGGATTCACTTTTTGGCCCATAGCCGCTTGCGGGAGACGAACCCCAAGATGTGGTTTCGAAGTGCGCGGAGCTTTTATGACTGGTCGCGGAAGTCTGCGATGCGGCAATTGAAGGTTGAGGCGGCTGGGGACCCGGCGTTGACCGCCTACATCAAACTTACGGTTTTGCTGCCTGAATCCGAAGTAGCTCGCGTGCTTCCTTAATCAGGGGGCCGTAGACTTCTTTGTCGTAGGGCGGGCAGCCGCTGGCAAACTGGCCATATTCGTTGTGCTTCTGACGCATGAGCCAGGTGCAGAACGTAACCGTGCGGCAGACTTGCTTTGCATCGAGTTCGCCCTTCTCCAAAATGTCCTTGGCGAAGTGCGGGTAGGCTAGTGCGCCACGGCCGTAGCCGAAGAACTGGATGTCGCCTCGATCCAGATTTGCGGCGGCCGCGTTGGGGGCGTAAATCTGCAGCCAACTATAGCCGGTGCCTACCATCGGCAGGCCGGGGAATTCCCGCTGTAGCTCTCCTGCAATGCGGAAGTGGCGCTCGACGCCAAGCAGCGGATGCTCGGGCATCTCGTAGTTGCCTTCGTCGGGCTTCTCGAAGGGGCGTCCGACGTGAGGATTGTAGTAGGGGCAACCGATCGAGACGTTCAGAAGATCGATGCCAGCGTCTTTGTAGATCTGGATCGCGGCCTTGACGTCGGTGAGGTCTTCTTTGAGCGGGTCGTTTGGATTGACGCCGAAGCCGTGCGGGTAGGGCAGTTCGTAGGGGAGCGGGACGCCGATATTCTCTTTCGACGCGTCCTTGACGTAAGGCACGCTATCGAAGCAGCCGAGGCGCATAGTGAGCGTGAAGTAGTTGCCGAATTTGGCGCGAATTTTGCCGAGGACGTTGACGGCGAAACGGGTGCGATTTTCGATCGAGCCGCCGTAGCGGCCTTCGCGGAGTTTGGCTCCCATTAGCTCTGCGAGGAGGTAGCCGTGGGTGACCTTCATGTCCAGCGCAGTGAAGCCGGCTTCTTTGGCCATGGCGGCGCCTTCGACGTAGTAGTCCTCCAGACGCTCAAGCTCGTCATCGCTGATGACGGGGTGGTCGGCCGGGGTGTTCGATTTCTGGTCGATTAGCGGGTTGTGATAGGCGATCGTCTTGTTGGGGACAGAGTAGCGGCCCGAGTGGGTGAGCTGGATCGGGACTAGCAGGTCGTCGGTGTTGCCCCAGATGGCCTTGTGTTTGGACAGGATGTCTGCGTGAATCTTCGCGTAGGCCGGGAGATTGTTTCTGGTGATCCAGAGCTGGCGCGGGTTGGCTCGGCCGTCTTGACGAATGGCTGTGGCTTCAAACCAGAGGAGCTTGGCACCGCCTTCGGCAAAGCGCACGTAGCGGCGGGTGGTGAGCTCGCCGGGGGTGCCGTCGAGTTCACCATCGCACCCTTCCATCGGATGGATGCACATGCTGTTGCCGACGATGCGCTCACCAACAGCGACCTTGCGGCCTAGGATTTCACGGACACGGGATTTTTCGCCGGCAAATCTGATGTTGCGGCAACCGAGTTGTACTGCCTCAGCTTCCAGCTCGCTGAGGGCTTTGTATTGGAAGTACCTCATCCTCTTTACTTGAGCCGGGCAAGAGTGCCACGGCGATTGCTCCCACTGCCGCCATTATGAACACTATGTTCAAGGCGACCCCATAATTGCCGTAATGCTCCCTCAACCACGAAACGCCGTAGGGGAACCACGTCTGTCCAATTGTATCTGTTGGGAGGATGATCGCCATCGCCCGGGCAAGGGAATTTACGCCAAATTGTTCGGCAGCCATGAGTGGGATCAACATATAGTCTGCACCCATGCCGAAGCCGAAGAGGATGGCGAAGACATAAAGATTGATGTCCTGGCCAGGGGTGACAAGCAGCAAAAGAGGTATCGTTCCGGCAACCATGAAGTAGGTGACCATCATGACGAGTTTCTTGGGGAAGCGATCGGCGAGGTCTTCTTTGAGCGGGTCGTTTGGATTGACGCCGAAGCCGTGCGGGTA
>JBKJUN010000447.1:0-7771 GCA_046590555.1 Bryobacter sp.
TGGCGGAGATGTTGTGATCGACGCGGGAGTCGTATTGGTTGGCGTTGTCAGAATCCTTGGGGGAGAAGAAGTAATTGAGGGGGGCGTTGTCGAGGCCGGCGATGTTGGAGGTGGGATAGAGCTTGACGATTTGTCTGGAGACTGGGTCGAGGCGGGTTTCGGGGATGCGGTTGCCGGGGAATTGCTGACGGGTTGCGGCGGCACCGGTGCCAGTGAGGGTTAGGGGATCGTAGATGTTGCGGCGGATGGCGGGCTGGGCGCTGAAGTCGAGGCGGTCGACAATGTCGCGTGAGGGGACTGAGGAGATGTAGCTTTGACCGCGACGGATACGGGTGCCCTGGTAGGAGGCGAAGAAGAAGGTGCGGTTTTTGACGATGCGGCCGCCGAGGGTGGCACCGTATTGGTTTTGCTGGTAGACGGGCTTTTTTGCACCGCTGCGGTTGGCGAAGAAGTTGGTGGCGTCGAGCTTTTGATTTCTGAGGAATTCGTAGGCGGAACCATGGAAATCATTTTGACCAGACTTGGTGTTGACGATGATTTTTGCGCCGGCACGATAGCCGTATTCGGCGCTCATGTTGTTGGTTACTACTTTGAATTCACTTACTGCGTCTACTGGGGGCTTGACGGCCTGGGCTTCAAAGCCGAGGGGACCGCCGGAGGTGCGAGAGCTGTTGTCGTTGCCATCGAGGAGTACGTTGTTTTGGGCGATTTGCATGCCGACGGCGGCGAAGGCGCCTTCATCGCGGGCACGGCTGCCGGTGCCCTGGCCGCCACCGGGGAGGACGCCGGCGGTGAACTGGGCGAGTTGGAGATAGTTGCGACCGTTGAGAGGCATCTCGAGGATGCGTTTGCCGTCGATGACCTGGCCGACTTCGGTGGTTTCGGTGTTTAGAAGGACGGCCGAGGCGGAGACGCTTACGGATTCGGTGACGGTGCCGGGTTTAAGGGTGAAGTCGAAGCGGGCGGTCTGGTTGACTTCAAGACGGAACTCGCTGACGGCCTGTGTGGAGAAACCGGGAGCGAGGCATTCGAGTTTGTAGAGACCGGAGTTGAGGAGGGGGAGGAGATAGAAGCCTTTGTCGTTAGTGGAGGACTTCGCGACGACGCCGGTGGCGGTGTTGGTGAGGGTGAGAGTGGCCTGGGTGAGGACCGCGCCGGAGCTATCGAAGACGTTGCCCTGGATGCCGGAGTTTTGGGCGTAGAGGGAGAGAGCAAGAAAGACCGAAGCGAGGACGAGACGCATGTTTTGAGTTTGTCATGGTTTGAGAAGGATGTTTGCCCGAGCTGGCGGGAAGATGGCGGATTGGCCAAGTTCCCGCCTGCTCGTTGCGTTATTGACGGGTGTAGACAAGGACGTTTGAGAACTTCTTGCCGTCGGTGTTGGTGCCTGAGCTGGTTAAGGTTCGGGTTTTACCGTCTTTCGAGATTGTGGTCTTGGCGGTGCTAACCACTTTTCCGTCCCGAGTAAAAGTTGATGTTATGTGATGGTCATCGATTTGTTTCATTGAAACCATCCTCTTTTCGGAGGCATCGGTCGTATTCCAGGGGTACTCTTTGCCGTCGCGTTTGTAGCGTTGGGAATTGCTAGTCGCTTTTCCATCTGCGCCGACGCCTTCGCTCTTGGTAACAACCCAGTCGCCGTCAGCAGTGTAAACATTAGTGCCACTTTGCGGGGCTGGACCTGGATTGTATTTGGACTTGGCTGTATCTAATTTCCAGGTACCGAGGAAATGGTCAGCGGCGGGAAGTTGTATAGCTACAGCCATGGTGAGGAGGCTGAACTTGAGAAATAGTGATCGCATTGGTGATGCTCCTTTGTCTAGTTTTGAGATTCCCACCAATTGCAGGGATGATATGTAGTTGCTTGATGAATGTCAAGCGCTTCGCAGTGAGACGGGGATGCAGGCGCGGAGGGCGGTGTGGGTTTCTGAGAAGCTGCAAACTTTGTTGTCGGTTAGGCCGGCGGCTTTGATGGCGGTCATGACCTGGGCCTGGGTGATGTGCTTTTGGCCCTTGGGGTAAATGACCCAGATGGCACCTTTGGGGACGATGTATTTCTTGAGGGGATCGAGGCGCTTGAGCTGGCCCTCGGATTCTACACCGAGGAAGATCAGGTCGGATTCTTTTGCGGCACGGTGCTGGGCGGGGTTCAATACTTGGGGGAGAATTTCGCGCAGGAAGTTGGGATCCCGAACCCCGAGTAGCGAGACTCGGGATTCGGGTTTGATTCCCAGTTTTTGTAAAAGCTCAGACAAGGGATTGCAGGAGGGCGATGGCGCCTTTGACGTTCTCGGTCCAGATCTCGGGAGTGGTGCCCTCGCGTTCGATGACGAGCGGGCCGGTGTAGCCGATTTCTTTGAGCTTGGCGATGTAGCTGGGCATGCCGACACTCCCCTGCCCTAGTGGCTTTTCAGTGCCGAGGTGGCCAGAGCTGGTAGGCCATTCGCCGTCTTTGACGTGAACGCTGCGGATGTGGCCCTTGAGGACCTCCATCGCCTCGATTGGATCGGAGGTGCCGTAGAGGATCATGTTGGCGGGGTCGAAGTTGATGGCGAGGTTGGGCTTGCAGGTGTCGGTGAGGAAGTCGAGGAGGACGTGGGCTGGTTCCTGGCCGGTTTCGAGGTGGAAAAATTGGCCGTTTTTGGCGCAACGGTCGCAGATGCGGCGGACCATGGCCTGGACTTCGATGTAGTGCTCGTTGGTCTTGTCGTGAGGAACAAAGCCGACGTGGCAGGCGAATACAGGGATGCCAGCTTCATGGCCGAAGTCTGAGAGAGCGAGGGTGCGGCCTTCGCGGATGAGGCGGGTAGCCGGGGGGATGAAGCCGACGGTGCGCTCGACGGTTGGGATGTCGGCGTAGTCTTCGCCATCGTAGGCGGCGACTACGGCGAGGAGGGTGAAGTCTTCGGCAACGGCTGCGGCTTTCCATTCAGCGGCCTTGCCGATGTGCTGGAAATCGCCGGAGCAGCCGAGTTGGGCACAGTTGAGGCCGAGGGCTTTGATAGCTTGGATCTGCTCGCGGGCGGGCTTGTCGCTTTGTGCCCAGAAGATGACTCCGAGCTCTAGTGGTTTTAGGGTTGGCATATAATTTTTTCTCCTTGACGAGTGCGGGATTCGAGTAAGAGGTGAGCTAAGGATACAGCCTGCGCGGAGTGTTCTGGCAGGCAGCGGGTGGGCTCAAGGTTGTTGGCGGCGCAATCGATGAAGTAGGCGATTTCTTCGCGGTAGGCATCGATGGGGGCTGGGGGTGTTAGTTCTTTGGCAGCTTCGCCCGCTACGTAGAGTGTCGGGTTGGGCTGGGCGGAGTGAAAGTCGATGGTGCCTTTTTCGGCGACAAGAGTGAATTCCATCGAGAAGGGGAAGGCGCCGTGGTGCCAGCCGCCGGCGATGTTGACGGTGAAGTTGGGGTAGAAGAGGTTGGCGTTGATGACGTCGATCTGGTTGGGGAGATCTTCGTGGCCGGTGGCTTCAATGTGGGTGGGATGGCCGAAGAGGTAGAGGGCCATGTCGATGTCGTGGATCAGAAGATCGAAGACGCCGCCGCCGGATTGGGCTTTGTCTTTGAGCCAGGGGCCCCAGCCGGGTGCGGCACAGCGGCGGCGGAAGGTGGCGGTGCGGACGGCGCCGGAGTCGCTTAAGAAGGTCTTGAGGGCGTCGTAGGCGGGGAAGAAACGGAGGACCTGGGCGGCCATCAGGAGCTTGTTCGCTTTTTTGGCTGCGGCTAACATTCGGTTGCAAGCGGCGCGGTCGAGGCCCATGGGCTTTTCTACGAGGACGTGCTTGCCGGCTTCGAGGGCTTTGATGGTGAAGGATTCGTGGAGGGCGGTGGGGAGGCAGAGGTCGACGGCGTCGATGGTTGGGTCGGCGAGGACTTCGTCGAAAGTGGTGAAGGTAGAGAGATTTGAGAAGTCGAGAGTTGCTTCGGTGGTGGCGAGGTTGCCGGAGACCTTGGAGAGGTCGCCCTTGAGTTTATCGGGGTCGCGGGAGACTACGGCGAGCTGGAGATTGGGGATGGTTAGGGCGGCCTTGACGTGGGTAGCGCCCATGAAGCCGAGGCCGACGATTGCGAGTTTCATATGAAAAACTCAGGTTATCAGAGAGGGCTGTGGAACAGCCCTCAAAAATGCAGATCTAATTAGAAACGGAGAGTCCAGGTGATGTCGTAGCTGCGTGGGGCTTCGAGACGTAAGGCTGTGCCACCGCTGACGCTCCAAGCGGCGTAGAGGGCGTCGGTGAGATTACGACCACGCACGGAGATTGTGCCGCCACGCTCCATGCGATAGCTGAGAGCTGCGTCCAAGGTGGTGTAGGGATCCATGGGTCGAAGATTGGCCGTATCTGCGAAGCGACGACCGACGTTGCGGACGGTGCCCGATAGGTTAAAATCGCCAAAGCGCTGATTCGCCCAGAAGCTCAGCACACGGCGAGGGACATTGGGTGGGAGATTGCCGCTGCGCGAGACGTTGCCGCCTGAGACGATTTCGTTAAAGCCGGCAAATTCTGGATCGGTGAGGGCAATGTCGGAGCTGACGGTGAGAGAACGAGTGGGCCGGAACAAAGAAGTAAGTTCGATGCCTTTGGCAATCTGGCGGCCAATCTGCTGTGCAAAAGTGCGGCCATCAACAATCGTTGTGGTGAGAATGTCGCGCTTTTCAATATCGAAGTAGGCAGCGGTGAAATCGACACGGTTGTTCCAGAATGTAGCCTTGGAACCGATCTCGATCTGTTTGCCTGGGACGAGACTGAAGGCCTGATTGACGCCGGTAAGACTGACCAATTGAGCTACAGGCTCGACGGCTTTGGTGTAGGAAGCGTAGGCGTTGATGGTTGGGGTGAAGCTGTAGACAGCGCCGATGCGGCCTGTGGGCGGGTGGAAGACGGCACTGGAGGTGACGCCTGTGGCCTTAAGGCCGTAGTCGAGGGCGATACGTTCATAACGGATGCCACCGAGGAGCTTTAGTTTTGAAGTGAGGTCGATTGCGGCTTCACTGAAGAGAGAGAGGGTGCGGATCAGGACGTCGCGATCGCGGACGTAGTTGCGGCCGGGATCGGTGATGGGGGCAGGATTGAAGGGATCAACACTGCGCCGGATGGAGTTGTCTGAAAGACCGCCGCGCCGCAGATCGTTGTTCTGATATTGCAGGCCGGTAACGGTGCGGACGGTGCGGCCGAAGATCCGAAAGGTGCCCTGGAGGTCTGTGCGGTTGCCACTTAAGAAGTCGTTGCGCCAGATGAGGAAATACGAGCCGACGTCGACGAGTCTTGTGGCGGGGTTGTATGCGTAGCTTTCAAAGTTACGCCAATCGAGGGTGTGGGTGGCAAGAAAAGTGTAGTTGCGGAGTTGCCAACGGGGGGAGAGTTTCCAGTCCAGGGTGGCGCGACCAAAGCGGTTGCGGCTCTTGGCCAGGTTGTCTTGCATGTTGTAGTTGAGGAAGCGAGTGCGAGGGTCAATACGGCCGTCGATCAGAGGGGTGCCGTAGTAGCTTTCGGTGAAGTCCTGTGTCCAGGAACCGTTGAGATTCAGGGTCAGGTTCTCGGTGATGTTGTAGCGCAGGCCAGTGTTGACGCCACCGAGATTTTGACGAGAGTCGTTGGCGTAGCCATCGGTGCGGGTGTAGGAAGCGTCGGCGCGGACGAATACTTTTTTGTGGATTGGGCCGTTGATTCCGAAACCGGAGCGGAGAGAGCCGAAGGAACCATAGGAGAGGAGGCCATCGACGAGGAAGCGGGGTTGAGCGTCTTTGGAGACTACGTTGATGGCCGCACCAATGGCACCTTCACCGTAGAGAACGCTGGCAGGGCCTTTGAGAATTTCCATGCGCTCCATGAGGAAGGAGTCGATAGGACGTGCGCTTTGGCTGGCTGTGTTTTGGCGGATACCATCGCGCATGATAGTGACGTTGTTGCCGGAGAACCCACGGGCAGTGAAGCTTGGAATCGAGCCGACAGAAGTTCCTGCGATCATACCGACGGATTGCTCGGCAGCTTCGAGACTGGAGCGAACCCCGCGCTCTTGCATCATTTGCTGGGAAATGATGGAGATGCTGGCCGGAAGTTCGCGGACAGGGATGTTGAGAAGGGTGCCTCCAGTGGCGGTGGAATCCAGTTGGAGGGCACTTGAGCCGGCTGTGTCGGTGACCTCCATGGTTGTGGCGACGGCGCTGACAGCGAGGGTTAGATCGAGAGTTTCGATTGAGTCTCTCAGGGTTAGAGAGCGAATCACTGGTTGAAAGCCAGCGCGTTGGAAGGTGAATTGGTAGGTGCCTGGCTTCAGGCCGGAGATGGAGTATCGTCCCGTTGCATCCGTAGAAGCCTGGCGAAGGGGGAAGCCGGGAGCAGTAATGCTGATCGAAACGGCTGGAATGCCGCCTTGAGCGTCGCGGACCAGGCCAGAGACGCCAGTCTCGAAAGCTTCGAGAAGACAAGCTAGAGAGATTAGGAAGAAAGGTAAAAAACGCACTTTCTCATTTTGGTAGGAGATTTGAGTATTGCCTATGAATAATTGGCGAGATCAAGTCTTAGTGGCATAGGCGGGCTCTTTAGCGGGGCGAGCGGAGGCTTTGACGATTGGCTTTCTGAATCGTGCTTTTTGACGGAGTCGCACCCAACCAATCTGGATGCCGCTCCAACTCAGGTAGACGCCGCCAAGACTGACGAAGATGACGATGATGTCCCAGAGAGGACGCCGGTTCCAGAGGCCGGGAAAGTCGAGACTGTGAAGGCCGTGGTAGAGCCATCGTTCCCACCGTCCGGTGCTTTCGTAACGATTTACAGGGAGACCAGAGGCAGGGTCAATGTAGAACCAAGTGGCAGCGGCGTCGGCCAGTTTGACTTCAAGAACGGGCAGCGGCTTTTTGTATTTACGGTCGTAATAATAAGTTTCGTAGCCGGTGAGGAGTCTGGTGGATTCTACGGCTGCACCGCTGGTAGCAGATCTTGCCGACTCGATGAGTTTTACCGTTGTGGGAGGCGTGAAGGGTGTGGCGTCGAGATGGAGAAGAGTTTTGTTCAAGCTCAGCAGGGGTTGCGAATCAATTTGGAGTAACTCAACTTCTTTGGTTGCGGGTGGAAGAGTTGGCAAGTGATTGAAGGCTGAAGGACGGATGGGGCCACCAGTAAAGTGCGCGAGCTGTGCGGATGTGGGTGAAGAGCCGGTAGACCATCGTCCGGGGTTGAGTGAAAGCATCCCCGAAAGGATGAAGGTGAAAGTAAGGAGGCCGAAGACCAGGCCGGAGTAGTGATGCCATTTCTTGGCTCCGAGATAGGGGGTGGGTTGCGGGCCAAGTTCGCGATTGCGGTATCGGCGGGATGGTGAGTAGCGCCAGATGCCGACGGCAATGCCGAGGAGGGCCATGATGCTGCCTATGGCTGAAATGTAGATGACGCCAAGACGCCATTCTTCGGCGTAAATGCGAATGGCGCGCAAGTAGAGCCAGTGGGGGATGGCCCCGATCCAGGCGATGAGGCGCGATTGGGTGGTGGTGCTGAGGATAACTTCTGCAGTGAGACTGGAAATGTAGACCTCAGTGCCTTGTGAGTCAGAAACTACAGCATGGTAGATGGGCAGGTGTTCGGTGTAGAGACGCTGAACGGTCCACTGGTCTGGACTGGTGAGTGGGGGCTGCCAGACAAAGCTGGCTTGCGGAGGGAGGAAAAACTTGAGAGCAGTTTCGGCTTCAGCCTGGGAGAAAGATTTTTGAAGTTGACCCTGGTCTGCAAAGACGATGTTGCGAGCCCCGTTGGAGGTGAGGAAGCGGTAGGCTGGGCGACC
>JBKJUN010000471.1:0-3252 GCA_046590555.1 Bryobacter sp.
GCCTTCCTCTTCTTTCTCAACACCAGCGCACGTAACTCCCCAGCCCTCCTCCAGTAGCCATCGCCCACGTCCACTAATGGTATCTGCACCAGCAAATCCTGAACTCCAAGTCCTAACTTTGGATCACTCAACAATTCTGTGAGCACTGCCGGAACCATCAGTACCTGACGCTCTGCCAACGCCCGATCTAGCAAGTTTGTATCTGTAGCGTCCTCTCCCTGCAGGTAAGCGATCCATGTACTCGTATCGACAGCAATCATCGGTCCGTTTTCAATTCCGCTGCCGTCTTCGAAAACCGCACCTTTCCTCGCATCTCCCTCAACTGGGCATAGGTTTCCGATGCCGCCACCAGTTGCAACCCAAGTCGAACTGTTTGCGTTATCCCATCGCCGCTAGCTCGCTGGGCTCTCTCCAAAACATCTGGTGCCACCTCAACCGTAATCTTCTTTACTGTTTCCATACACAAAAAATACCATACTCAGCACCAGCATTGACTATGGCCTCCGCATCGACATCAACGGATTCTTCACCTGGCCCGCTTCTCAATTCCGATCTATTTGCCCCTCGAATGCGAGATCCTGAGACTTACCACCATGACTTCCGGCCTGATCGCACTTCTTGACGACATTGCCGCCCTAACAAAGCTAGCTGCAGCTTCGCTCGATGATGCCGCTGCCCATGCCGCCAAAGCGGGTAGCAAAGCCGCCGGCATCGTGATCGATGACGCTGCCGTAACTCCCCGCTATGTCGTCGGTCTTGCCGCCGACCGCGAACTCCCTATCATTCGCAAAATTGCCATCGGTTCCCTCAAGAACAAACTGCTCTTTCTTCTTCCCAGCGCCCTGGTCCTAAGCTACCTGGCCCCTTGGCTCATCACCCCGATCCTGATGCTGGGCGGAGCTTATCTTTGCTTCGAGGGCTATCACAAAGTAGTTGATCTCATCCAACCACACCCCATTCCGGCTGAGAGCACCCTCTCCACAGGCAAGGCGGCAGATCTCGAAAACGACCGAGTCGCCAGCGCCATCCGAACCGATTTCATCCTTTCCGCTGAAATCATGGCCATCGCCCTTGGCACAGTCTCAACGGCGCCAATCTGGATGCAGGGTCTCAGTCTTGCCGTAGTCGGGATCGCAATGACGGTAGCCGTCTATGGTCTAGTCGCCTTGATCGTAAAAGCCGATGACCTTGGTGTGGCCCTCGCACAATCGGAACAATTAATCCTCAGCATGACCGGTCGCAGCCTGGTCAAAGGCATGCCAATCTTTCTCCAGGCGCTGAGCTTGCTCGGGATGTTGGCCATGCTCTGGGTCGGTGGCGGCATCATCTTGCACGGCCTTTACGAACTTGGCCAAAAGCTTCCAGAGCAGGCGATTCACATCGTCGCGGTCACTGTCTCCCAATCCCTCCCAATAGCGCAAGGTGCAATGTTATGGCTAACCCAGGCAACCATCTCCGCGCTAGTCGGTCTCGCTATTGGCACTCTCTGCGCACCGCTCATCAAACGGCTCAAGCCCTCTTAACTTCTCAGCTTAGCCAATCAGTATCATGTCCATATGGTTTGCCCTTTTCTCGCGGAATGCCTCCCTGTCCTTGAACGCACCCCCGCAGCTCTCAACGCCCTCCTTCGCGATCTCCCCAAAGTCTGGACCGCAGCCACCGAAGGCCCTGACACCTGGAGCCCCTACACTGTCCTCGGCCATCTCATCCACGGTGAGCAGACCGACTGGTTCCTGCGCGTAAAAGTAATTATCGACTACGGCCCCGGCAAAACCTTCGAGCCCTATGATAGAGAAGCTCAGTTCCGCGTCACAGAGGTGCAATCAGTCAACCAACTCCTCGACCAATTCACCACTCTCCGCCAGGAGAACCTAAGTCAGCTTCGGGCGCTGGATCTACAAACCGAAGACCTCAACCGCATCGGCACCCACCCTGCCTTCGGGCCTGTCACTCTTCGACAGCTCCTCGCTACTTGGACCGCCCACGATCTCGCCCATCTCCTTCAGATTAACCGTGTCATGGCCAAGCGCTACCGCCAAGAAGTCGGCCCCTGGGCGCAATACCTCTCAGTGATGTCCTAGCATCCTCTTCAACCACGCAACGGTTGGTACCTTCCACACCATAAATCGTTCCTCCTTCTCCCAGTTCTCAACCCCATGGGGTGCACCCTCAATCAATTGCATCTCACACTTCGCCCCCACCTTCTTAGCCGCATCGCAAAACACCACTGACTGCTGCCAAGGCACTCCTCGATCCGCCTTGCCATGAACCAGCAATACCGGCGCTTGGCCACGCTTCACATAGGTGATCGGAGAAGCCTCCCTCATCGCTGCCGCATCAGCTCCCGGCAGATATAATGCGATGTTCCGAGGCCACTCCCCTCGCTGCGTCTTCCATAAATCCAAATCGTGAATCCCATAAAAACTCACCAGTCCCGCAACCTTCACTTTCCCTCGCAATGCCGCCAACCCTACCAGATGCCCACCAGCCGATTCCCCCATCAACACGATCTTCGACGGATCGACGTGATACTCCTTCGCGTGTGAACGAACCCACTGCACAGCTGCTTCAATGTCTTCCACCGCCGCCGGATGCGGGTCCTTCGGCGCCAACCGGTAGTTGATCGTAAACCACGGAATCCCGGCCGCCGTCAGCGTTGTAAACCACGGCCCAATATAAGTCCGCTTGTCCCCAGCTTCCCAGCCCCCGCCATGCACCAGAATCACTGCCCCACGTGTCCGTCCATCGTCTGGCAACCATGCATCCAGCGTCAAAGAAACCCCACCAGGACGTGCAAACTCCACATCCTTCAAGTCCTTGCCCCAGGCTGAAGACAACAGACACAAGCCAAGCGAAATCAATCGAAAATTCATAAGCTCACCGCGCATCTATTATCATCCTAAATAGTAGATTTCATGCGATATTCCATACTGGCTGCGACCCTCCTGTCGACCTTAACCCTTTGCCTCGCGCAAGACTCCCCAGACTCCGTCCTTCCCACCTCGAAGCAATTCCGCAAGACTGTGGTCACATCCGGCCTTGCCGGCCCGTGGGAGATCACCTTGGGCCCGGACAACATGATCTGGACAACCGAACGTACCGGCAAACGCGTCACCCGCGTCGCCCCCGCTACGGGCAAGCGCAGCGTCGCCGTCACGATCGACGAAGTATCCGCCCCCGGCGGTCAGGATGGCCTACTTGGCATGGCCCTCCATCCGGAGCTCCTCAAAGGCACGGGCAACGACTACGTCT
>JBKJUN010000538.1:0-3706 GCA_046590555.1 Bryobacter sp.
ATGAAACCACCGGTGGCAACCGCGTCGCCCTCGGCCTCGAAATGATCCAGGAAATCCGCGTCTCCGGCACGGCCATCAGTGCCGAACTTGGTGGTGCCGCCGGCGGCCTCGTCAACGTCGTCACCCGCGCCGGGCAAAACCTTTGGCACGGCGACACTACCTTCTTCACCCAAAACGAAAGCCTCAACGCCCGCAACGCAGAAGCTACTTCCGGCCCCATCCCTCGCTTCCGTCGCTACCAGCCAGGAGTCTCCACCGGCGGCCCAATCCAGCGTGACCGCACTTTCTTCTTTACCGCTCTCGAACAAACCTGGGAGAGCAACGAAGAATGGTCCGACACACCCGCTCTTCTCCTCCCGCTCATTAAAGATAAAGGCTTGCAATCCGGCCTCTTCGCCGCCGGTGAAACCGACACTGAGTTCTCCCTCAAAGCCACCCACCTCCTCAACAACGCAAACACCCTCAATGCCCGCTACGCGTTCTCCCGAGGTCGTGTGCGAAACGATGTCCAGTCCACCGATAATCTCCTCGATCGTTCCGCGCGTGGCAGCAGTCTCCTGCGCGATCATTCTCTGGTTGCCAACTGGTCTCGTGCCATCAACACCGCAACCGTAAACGACCTCCGCTTCCAATACGCCGAGCGCTCTGCCTCACTCACCCCAAACTCTACCGGGCCGATGTACGAAATCCCGGGTGTCATCTCTTTCGGGCAAAGCTACCGTCTTGATCAACAACGCACAGAGCGCCACCTTGAATTTGTCGAGACCCTCCAACTCACACGAGGCAAGCACCTTGTCAGCATGGGCCTCAGTACTCACTTCGTTCACTTCAATGCCAGCATCGCCAACCGCTTCCACGGCATCCAGATTTATCCCACGCTCGATGCGTATCTGCAGGGTCGTCCTGACCTCACCATCCAGGCCTTCGGGGACCCCCGTACCCGCTTCAACACAACCCCCATCGGCTTCTGGTTCCACGACCGCTGGCAAATCGCTCCCGGCCTCAGTCTCGAAGCCGGCCTTCGTTATGACCGTCAGTGGCTCCCTCAGCCAATTCCTGAAACCAGCCGCAATCTCGCTCCTCGTCTTGGTCTCGCCTGGCATCCTGGCAGCACCTCTGCCTGGGTCTTCCGCCTCGGCACTGGCCTCTTCTATGATCGCTACCCGCTCGGCTACCTCAACGATGCCATCCAGAAAAATGGCACCCAGGCCTGGGAGATCTACCAGATCGGCACCATGCCGCAGACCATCCGCACCACCTATCGCCCCGCGCCAAACTTCCTCAGTACCTACGGCCGTAAACTCACCGCTGGCCTCGAACGCAAGATTGATCGCGACACCACCTTCAGTGCCGAATACAGCAACGTCCGAGGCATCCACCTCCCCCGCACTCGCAATGCGGCTCTCACCATACCTCCGCAGTACAACCTGGAACAAACTGCCGTCTCCCAATATCAAGGCCTCGCCCTCACGCTCAATCGCAGGCTTTCAAACGACCTCACCTACCTCTTCAGCTACAACCTCGGCAGCACTAAAGACGACGCCTCCGACTACGACGAACAACCACTCAACCCCGCCAATCTCCGCCAGGATTGGGCCTACTCTCGTCAGCACCAGAAGCACCGTATCACTGCCAGCGGCCTCTACGAACTGCCCACCCGAATCACCCTCGCGCCTGTCTTTCAGTGGGGCAGTCGCCGTCCCCTCAATCCGCTTCTCACCTCCGATGTCTATCGCACCGGTGCCTTCCCTATCTCTGCCCGTCCCATCGGCACAGCCCGCAATAGCCAATGGATCCCCTCTACTGCATCGCTCGATCTCCGCATTATGAAGACCATCCCGATGCTGAACGAACGCGCCCGCCTCCAATTCGGCATCGAGTCCTTTAACCTCTTGAACCATACCAACAGGCTCCGTGTCAGCCCCTACCTTACCAACAGCTTCGGTGCCCTCGTCGAAGCACAAAACGCCCGCCAGATCCAACTCATGATCCAGTTCGAATACTGATCCAGGCAAATTGCAAGAGAAAGAATATGGCACAATAGTTGCAAGAGCAAGACTCGATGCAACCCCTCATTTCCACCAATGCTTCTGAAAGCACCCACTCTCAGGCCGCCCGCCAAACTCTCACTGAGGCGATCCTAAAAGCTTCAGCCCTCCTTCAGTTCTCGCAAGCCGAACTCGCCAGAATCCTAGGCCTCAGTCCTGCCAGTATCTCCCGGATGGCTTCCGGCCGCTACCTCCTCGATCCTGACTCCAAAGAATGGCAACTTGCCGCCCTCTTCATCCGCCTCTTTCGCTCGCTGGATTCCATCACCGGAGGCAACGATGAACTGTCCCGCCAGTGGCTGCGGAATCACAATACTGCTCTCGCTGCTGCACCTGCGAGCCTGCTAAGCGAAATCACCGGCCTCGTCACTGTAGTTCAATATCTTGATGCTTCCCGCGCCATCGTCTAAACAAATCGCTGCCGCCCGCAGCGAACGCACCTTCAAATCCTGGCCCGTCGTAGAAGCGCAGCACGTCGTATCCACCCTCCGTCTCACCAACAACGATCCAACCCGCCAGGAACTTCTTGAACGCATCCTTGAAGAAAGCAAACCTGCTCTCCCTTCGAGTACACACAAGCTGCACTATCTGCTGGCCACACCCTTTCGCTATCCTCCCTCAAAACACGGTTCCCGCTTCCGCCTCTGGCCTGACCCCGGCGTCCTTTACTCAGCCACCCACCGCCGCACCGCTTGCGCGGAGATGGGCTATTGGCGTTGCCTATTCCTTCGCGATAGTCCCGGCCTCGCTTCGATCCCGGCAGCGGCTCAGACCCTATTCCAACTCGAAGCAGCCGGGCAGGGGATTAATTTAACCGAGCGTCCTCTCAAGAAATGGCAAGAACTCTGGACTCTCCCTTCCTCCTACATAGCCACCCAGTCTCTAGCCCGTGAGGCTCGTACCCTCGACATGCACTGGATCGCTTATCAATCCGTCCGCGACCCCGAATCAGGCCTTTGCTACGCCATCCTCAATCCCAATGCTCTTCGACCGCGTCAGCCTCTGGCCCGCGAAACCTGGTATTTGACAGTGACCCCAAATACCTCTATCTGGCAACGCGAGCGCGAGCGCTTCGTCTTCACCTTTCTGTAGCAGGTTTTGGCTCAGGCAAGCACTGACTTCACCACTTGACCATGCACGTCAGTCAAGCGGAAGTCTCGCCCCGCATACCGGAACGTAAACTTCTCATGGTCAAACCCAAGCAGATGCAGCAGCGTCGCATGCAGGTCATGCACATGCACTCGATTCTCTACTGAACGGAATCCAAACTCATCCGTTGCCCCGTACACCGTCCCACCTTTCACTCCACCCCCGGCCATCCAGATTGAGAATCCGTAGGAATTGTGATCACGACCTGCCGTGCCCGCATTCGAACCAAAAGACGGCAACTCCACCACGGGCGTGCGTCCGAACTCGCCACCCCAAATCACCAGCGTGTCCTCCAGCATCCCGCGTTGCTTCAAATCCGTCAGCAGCGCCGCGATCGGCTGATCTGATTCTTGCCCTAGCCGCTTTACGCGTCTGGCTACATCGTCATGCGTATCCCAGGGCTGTCCTGCGCCATGCCACACCTGCACTACTCGCACACCCTTCTCAACCAAACGCCGCGCCATCAGCATCTGGCGTCCATGCAGAGTATCGCCATACATCTCGCGAAT
>JBKJUN010000545.1:0-5797 GCA_046590555.1 Bryobacter sp.
TTGAAGTGCTTGCCAGTTTTGCGGTGGAAGAGCAAGGACGCAGGAAATTTGGCCGAGGCAGTGCGGCGGCTTTAACTTGTCTGGCGCTGGTTTTTGCCAGTGGCTGCGGATTGCTGCAGAAAGACGCGGCCGGGCTGGTGCGCGAGGGGATCAGGGCTGAGAAGGCGGGGCAATATCAGGCTGCTCTTCTGCAATTTCGCATGGCGCTTGAGAGAGATGCCAAGTGTGCGGAAGCACATGAAGCTTTGGGGAGGCTTGCGCTGCAAATGGGTGAATTGCTGCCTGCCCGGGAATCGTTGGCGCGCGCGGTGGAATTGCGTCCGGAGAACGAGAAGCTGTTGAAGGACCTTGCTGAAACCAGCTACAAGATTTATTTTGGAGACCCAGGACGCCCGACAGTTTTGTTGAGGGAAGTTGAAGAATTTGGGGGCAGGCTGAGGGCGAAGTGGCCGGGAAGCCCGGATGGATACCGGATTCTTTCTCAAGTGTTGATGGAGCGGCATCGAACGGATGAGGCCATTGCATTGCTGGCCGAGGCGTGTGGGAAAGTGAAGCGAAACGAAACACTGCGGGCACAGATGGCGGCAGCAATGTTTCGGGTAGGCCGGACACAAGAGGCCGAGGCGACGCTGGTGAGTTTGATTGAAGAGTATCCAAAGTATCTGGATGCGTATGACCTTTTGTATCTGGAGCGAATGCAAAGCCGACAGAGCGAGAGGGCACGAGAAGTATTGGTGATGAAGTGGGAGAAGACCGGGGAACTTGAACCGGCGTTGCAGTTGGCTGCTCACGATGAAGCACGGGGACAGCGGGAGGCAGCATCGAAGATGCTGGAGGATTTGAAGCCATTGGCGTTGAGCAAAGAGCTCGGGATGGCAAAGATTGGTGATTTTTGGATGCAACGGGCGGAATGGAAAGCATCCTGGGCTGCCTATTTGTGCGGGCGTGAGGCTGAAGCAGCGCGACGTGGCGATTACGTCGGGCGGCTGGCGGAATGGCATTTGGCGCAAGGTCAGAACAAAGAAGCTCGTGAGCTGGTGGAGCAGGAATACAGGAAGAACACCCGGAGTGTTGTGCTTGAGGCATATTTGGCAGCGGTACGGCTGGGAGAGGTGCCGGCGGAGCGGAGGATGGAAGAACGCAAACGACTCGAATCGATCTTGCAGCGGATGCCTGATTCGCCATTTGTGCGCTATCACCTTGGCCGGGCGTATCTGCTGGAAGGTAAAGCACAGCCTGCGGCAGACCAATTTGAACGAGCGGTGAAACTGGATGCCAATTATTCGGCTGGCTGGCTGGCACTGGCCGAAATCGATCTTGCACAGGGCAATGCAGGAGCTGCTGAATTGCGAGCGGACAATGTTTTGCGAATGAACCCGCAGCAGATGAGGGCGATGATGTTGCGCGGTCGGGCGATGGTGCAAAGAGGCAAGCTGGCCGAGGCGCAGACTTCGTTTGAGAGTGTAATTGCAGCCGAACCAAAGAACGCAGATGCGCGGTTTGGGCTAGCACTGGCTCAGGCCCGGCAAGGACGCACAGGCGATGCTCTGGAGCAACTGGAAGCTGGCCAAGGCCTTGAAGCGAATGATCCCCGCTGGGCGCTGGCGCTTGCGGCTGTGCAGTTTCGTGCGGGGAAACCGGATGCGGCAAAGAAGACGCTGGAGGCGGCGATTGAGAGCGGTGGGCAAAGCGAAACACTGCTCGAACGATTGGCTGATTTGCAGATTCAATTGAAGGATGGCGCTGGGGCCAAGAAGACTTTTGAGAAGTTGTTGGTGAATCAACCGAAGCGCCTTGAATTCCAAATCGGTAGAGCTGGTGCGATGGCTCTGGCCGGGGAGCGTGAAGCGGCGCTCAAAGTTTATGCAGAGTTGCAGCGGACGAATGAGAGTGACCTGAGAGTCTGGCTGCAGCCAGCATCATTGCTGGGTGAGATGGGGAGGGATCAGCAGGCTCGCCAAGCTTATGAAGAGGCGTTGCGCCGGGATCGCGAAAATACTTACGCGCTGAATAACCTGGCCTGGTTGTTATTGAAGGATGGAACGGATGCCCAGCGGGCGCTCGATCTGGCGCAACGGGCAAAGCGGACAGTGAGGCAGTCTCCGGAAGTGGACGGAACACTGGCTGAAGCTTATACACGGCTCTCGATGCTTCGGAGTGCTGAGGCTGTGTACGAAGAGATGCTGAGTTATCTGCCTGGGGCTGAGAAGTTGCGGGTGGAGAAGTTGCTAGCCGGTGTGAGGAAAAAGAGCCGGAAGGAGAAGAGTTCATGATCTCAAGACTTGGAGAAGACCTGGGGCTCGAAGCGCCTGAGGCTTTGGCGGCTTTGCAGCAAGCCTGGAATGAGGAGCCCGTAGAGAGCTTACGCGCAACCCATAAAGCTCGCAAGCAGCGGGTTCTCGATCTTCATCTGGTTCCGCAAATGAAACTGGCAGAGGCTGAGAAGGCGTTTCCTTGTGTTGACCCCAAATATCCAGTGGGCTGGAAGCAGCAAGTGAGGCAGTTGCGGAACCGTCTGACGCACTTTGACGATGAAGTGAAGGCTCGAGAAAAAACGGGGATCCAGGTAGTCTCGCTTCTGAGTATGAATGGACAGCGCCCTCGCAAGGGACTGGCCGGGAATCTGGCTTTTGCCTTGGCAGCGATGGAGGAGACAAAGGTACTTCTGATCGATGCCAAGACGAGCCGGCCGGATCTGGACTTGCAGTTGGGGTTGAGCGAGGGGCGCGGCCTGTGTGAGGCGACGCGTGCACATCGTGAGGACTTACCTGACTGCTTTCGGCGGATTTCAGGTACACAGCTCTATCTGTTGCCTTTGGGACAGAGGACGAAGTATCAAGATGAGGCGGTAGACTTGCGTGGGTTGCAGCGGTTGCTTGCGGGATTGCGTGAGCAGTTTGACTGGATCATATTGGATGGCCCCGGCTTTGATACACCTGCCGATGCAACGCTGGTCACGCTTTGCTCTGATGGGACGCTTTATCTCGTGGAACAAGGCGTAGACCGTTTTGAGGATCTACGCCTTGCATTCAAGCAGACTCAGGGCCGATACATGATCGGCGCGGTAATGATGTAAGTATTAGGCCGATTCTGCAGACTTCATGAAAGGCTGAGTGAAGAATTCAAGGAAGCGTGGCTTGGACTTGGGGATTTCGATGCGATCGTCGAGCATGATTTCGGCGAGCTTCTTGTAACTGCGGCCAAGATTCGTATCAGACTTGATGAGTGCGCCGTTTTCCATGGAGCAGTTGGCGGCTTCGTAGTTGTTGGCGATGCTCATCTCGACGGGCACTCCGACGAGGTCGGAAATGCGATCGGCAGTCATGACGTGGCGCGGGAGGAAGCGGTTGACAATGAGACGCATCTGCTTGTCGAGACCGGCGCGGCGGAGGCGTTCGACTTTGCGCAGGAGAAGATGCTGGCAGGCGAGTTCCTGGGTGCAGACGATGTAGACACGTTTGGATTCAAGGAGTGCTTCGATCGCGGTGGAATCGAGTTGGCCTGAGAGATCGATGCAGGACAGATCGTAGGCGCGGCGGAAGAACTGAACGAGGCGGCTGGCGCCGTTGCCGTCCATGGGGCTAGTAGAGTCAAGATCAGCCGGGAGAATGTCAAGTTCACCTACCTGGGAGCGGAGGCGGGCCCACATATCGCCGTCTATATCCTGAACGGTTTGGAGTGCATCGCGGAGATTGTGTTCGGGGCGGAGTTTGAACATGAAGGAGAGCACGCCGGAGTTGCGATCAAAGTCGGCGAGGAGGGTGCGCTTGCCTGGCATCCTCGAGGCTGCATAGGCGGCATTGGCTGCGATGGTGGAGGCACCGGAACCAGGCTTGGCAGGCAGGAAGGTGATGATGTCGCCGCCAGTCCGCGGAGCAACTGGGCGCTTGGAGAGCTTTTCGGATTGCTCCTTGAGTGTCTCGGATATTTCGTGGAAGTTGGAGTTGGAAGTGATGTAGTTGCGGACGCCGGCTCGGAGGAGCGTGGAGAGGATTGCGACGTTTTCTTCGCAGAGTGCGAGGATCTCCGTGTGGGGGGCGTGCTGCTGTGCAAGAGCTACGATGCGTAGGGCTTTGGCCTGCTCGGTGAAGTCGACGATGAGCATAGCTGGGTCGCTTAGGCGCAGCATGCGCAGGAGAGCACCCTCTTCGGGATACTCCCTCAGCCATTCGATGAGCTCAAACGTGCAGGAACTGGAGATGGCCTCGCGAAGGGAATTTACGTGTGTTCCTTCCGGGGCGATCATTACACAGTTGAGCGTTTGGGTATTCATTTTTTAAGTCCTTATCGATCCAACAGATTTCATTGAGGGAAGCTGATCACTTCCCAACAACTTGAAGGTAAGCGTTTCATTTCGCGATTCCTACTAATCTTTGGGACTACCCGGACTATGGTCTAGTGCCAAGTCTGACGAAGTTTACTTAGTACTTTGGTTGGAGCGCCATTAACGCGATTTGAGGAATTTGGCCTGAGCGCTGAAGGCATCGGGTGCGTTACGGCGGGGATTGCGGGCGAAGGTGCCGTCTGGCTGCATGAGACGAACATTGGTTTCGTCTTGCAGATAGGTGCCGATGATGTCTTCGCGGATGTACTTGCTGAGGCGCTTGTCCTGGATGGGGAAGAGGATTTCTACGCGACGGTGGAGGTTGCGAGGCATCATGTCGGCTGAGCCGAGGTAGAGGTCGTGGGCACCGTTGTTTTTGAAGTAGTAGATGCGGGAGTGTTCGAGGAAACGGCCGACCAGGGAGCGGACGGTGATGTTGTCGCTAACGCCGGGGACGCCGGCCCGGAGGGAGCAGGCGCCGCGGATGAAGAGGTCGATTTTGACGCCCGCTTGAGATGCCTGGTAAAGGAGCCGGATGATGCCCTGGTGGGCAAGGGCGTTCATCTTGAAGACGATGTAGCCGCCTCGGCCTTCGAGCTGGTGGACGATTTCGCGCTCGATGAGTTGCCTGGTTCGCTCGAAGAGGTCGACTGGGGCTACGAGGAGCTTTCGGTAGTGCTTCTTGGCTGAGTAGCCGGTGAGGTGGTTGAAGAGGTCTGTGGCGTCGGCACCGAGGTCTTCGTCGACGGTCATCAGACTCAAGTCGGTGTAGATGCCGGCGGTGACGGTGTTGTAATTGCCAGTGCCGAAGTGGGTGTAGCGGCGGATCTTATCGCCTTCTTTGCGGACTACAAGCAGGAGCTTGGAATGGATCTTGAGGCCTAGCAGCCCATAGACGACGTGGACGCCCTGAGCTTCGAGACGTCTGGCCCATTCGATGTTGGATTCTTCGTCGAAGCGGGCTTTGAGTTCTACCAGCACAGCGACTTGTTTGCCGCGTTCGTTGGCCTCGAGGAGGCAATCGATGATGGGGGAATTGCGGCCGACGCGGTAGAGGGTCATTTTGATGGCGAGGACGGCGGGATCCTGGGCGGCCTTGCGCAAGAGGTCGACTACGGGATCGAAGGAATCGAAGGGGTGGTGGAGGAGAATGTCGCCCTTGCGGATGACGCTGAAGATGCTGGCGCCGTCGCTCAGCTTGGGGTCGAGCGCGGGGGGGATGCGGGGGACGAAGGCTTTGTCGCGAAGGTCGCGGCGGTCTACCTGCAGGACGTGCTTGAGGCGAACGAAGGAGAGGGGGTCCTGGACGCGGTAGACGTCGTTCCATTCGGCTTCGAGGTTGGAAACCAGAATTTCGAGGATCTGGTCTGGCATCTCCTGGTTGACTTTGACGCGGACGACATCGCCGAAGCGGCGTTGGCGGACGGATTCTTCAATGGTTTCAAGGAGGTCGTCGGCTTCAAGTTCCTGGAT
>JBKJUN010000588.1:0-2907 GCA_046590555.1 Bryobacter sp.
CGACGAAGTCTATAGCGCCCCGATCAACGTTGGCTCCGGCACTGTCAAAGCCGCCCACGGCATGCTCCCCGTGCCCGCCCCCGCCACTGCACTCCTGCTCAAAGGCAAGCCCATCTACGTCGACGGTCCCGCCTTTGAGCTCACCACGCCAACAGGCGCTGCCATCCTCGCGGCGCTTGCCAAAGGCTACGGCAACATGCCCTCCCTCAGCATCAGTTCCCTAGGCTACGGTGCCGGCACCAAAGACTTCTCAAACCGCGCCAACGTCCTCCGCATCACCATCGGAGACAAACTCGATTCCACCGAAGCCCAAACCGTTCTCCTCATCGAAGCCAACATTGACGACTCTTCTCCCCAGGTCCTCGGCTACACCATGGACCAACTCTTCCTCGCCGGAGCCCTCGACGTCACTCTGACACCCGTCCTGATGAAGAAGAACCGCGCCGGCCACATCCTCACCGTTGTCGCCAAACAAGAGGACAAAGAAGCCCTCTCCAACCTGATCCTGCGCGAAACAACCACCCTCGGTCTACGCATCTCCAGCGCCGAACGCCGCACTCTCCCGCGCGAATTCATTGAAGTGAAAACCCCCTTCGGCCCGGTACGGATTAAAGTCACCGCCAACGGTTTCGCCCCTGAATTCGACGACTGCCAAGCCCTCGCCCGCGAGAAGAACGTCCCCCTCAAGGAAGTCCTCTCGGCCGCTAATTTTGCCTACCTGAAGACGAAAGCCTAATGTCCAAGTACTACCTCACGACCCCGATTTATTACGTCAACGCCGCCCCCCATATCGGGCACACCTACACCACGCTGGTCGCCGATACCATCAAGCGACTGAAGGCCATGCAGGGCATCGAAGCTTACCTCGTTACCGGCACTGACGAACACGGCCAGAAGATTGAACGAGCCGCTACCAAGATCGGCAAGAGCCCGCAGGAATACACAGACCTCATCTCCGCCGAGTTCGAAAAGACCTGGAAGCAACTCGGCCTCGCAATCGACAAGTCCCAACGCACCACCTCGCCCCAGCACGCCGCCGCCGTAGCCAAACTCTTCGCCGCCTGCGATGCTGCCGGCTACATCTACAAGGGCAGCTACAGCGGTTACTACTCGGTCACCAGCGAAGCCTTCGTCGCAGATGCCAAAGAAGGCGACGTCGACCCGGATTCGGGCCAACCTCTTGAGCTCGTCACCGAAGAGAACCTCTTCTTCAAGCTCTCCGCCTTCCAGGACAAAATCATCGAATTGCACGAAACGAATCCACAGTTTTTGCAGCCCGATTCACGCCGCAACGAAGTCCTCGCCTTCCTGAAAAACGAGAAACTGCAAGACCTCTCGATCAGCCGCACCACCGTCAAATGGGGCATCCCTGTCCCTGAACATCCCGGTCACGTCTTCTACGTCTGGTTCGACGCGCTAATGACCTACTGGTCTGCCGTCGAAGGCACAGACCTTTGGCCTGCCGACCTCCACCTGATGTCCAAAGAGATTGTGCGCTTCCACGCCATCTATTGGCCCGCCTTCCTTATGGCTGCCAACTGGCCGCTCCCCAAACGCATCTACTCGCACGGCTGGCTTCTCTTTGAAGACAACAAGATGTCCAAGAGCCGCGGCAACATCGTCCGCGCCACGCCTATCCAACAGGTGATGGGCTTTGACGCTCTGCGCTACTTTCTGCTGCGTGAGATCCCCTTCGGCTCAGACGGCAGCTTCAGCTTCGACGCCCTGGTCGCCCGCTACAATTCTGATCTCGCCAACGGGCTCGGCAACCTCCTCAGCCGCACGCTGTCGATGATCCTGCAGTACCGCGAAGGCAAAGTCCCCGCGCCCGTAGAAGCCGACGCATCGGCCATCCCGGTCGCCCTCGCACACTACGAGAATTTCGAGTTTCACAAGGCGCTGGAAACCGTCTGGCGCTGGATCGGCGACCTCGACAAGTACATCGTCGAGAACGCGCCCTGGAAGCTGGCCAAAGACTCCTCGCCCGAAGCCCAGGCCCGCCTCGACGCCGTCCTCTACCGCTGCTTCGAGAGCCTCCGCCTGATCGCCGCACTGGCCGCTCCGGTCATTCCTGAATCTGCCGCCAAGATCGCTTTGCAACTGAACATCCAGGGCCCTCTGACCTGGGGTCACACCCCTCAAGGCCACCCCATCGGCGAGATCTCGCCCGTCTATCCGCGTCTCGACGCCAAGGTCGCCATCGAACAAATGAAGACTCTTGAAAACGAAGAGCTAGCCCGTCAGAATACTCTTCTCGGTAAGGTGGAAGAAGCACCGGTGGTCAACATCCCACCAATCGCCGAGACCATCTCCATCGACGATTTCGTCAAGGTCGACCTCCGCGTTGGCCAGGTCTTGAGCGCTGAAACCGTCAAGGGTGCCGACAAGCTCCTCCACCTCAAGATCGATATCGGCGAGCCCACTGGCCCCCGCACCATCGTCGCGGGCATCGCCAAAGCCTACTCACCTGAGTCCCTGATCAATCGCAAAGTGGTCATCGTCGCCAACCTGGCCCCGCGCAAGCTTAAAGGCATCGAGAGCCAGGGCATGATCGTCGCCGCCAGCCTCGAAGGCGGCAGCCCTGCCCTCGCAGCATTCCTCGAAGAAGTACCCGTGGGAGCCCGTCTGAAGTGATCGACAGCCACTGTCACGTCGACAGCGACCAATTCGATACAGACCGGGATGCGGTAATCGCGCGTGCCCTGGCTGCCGGAGTCAGCACCATGCTCGCCATCGGAACCGGTGAAGGCCCTCCGCATCTCGATGCAGCAATTCAGCTCGCCGAAAAGCACGAAGCCTTCCTTGCAACCGTTGGCGTACACCCGCACAGCGCAATTCGCGTAACCCCGGAAACATATCCTGAGCTAAACCGTCTTGCGCGGCATCCAAAATGTGTGGCCATAGGTG
>JBKJUN010000662.1:0-2319 GCA_046590555.1 Bryobacter sp.
CGACGAGATACTGAAGATCTCGCAGCGCAGTATCGGAAGAGCATTTGGCGATCATTGCCCATTTGGCATTCGTCAGTTTGCCCTAAAATCGGGTCGAGTGGCCGGGATTTTGGCCCGGCCACCCTCCCACACCACCGGACATGCGGTTTTCCGCATCCGGCGGTTGAACCCGGCGGTGTTAGGTCACCGCAAGATCGGATGGCATGAGAAAGCCGTAGCGTCGGAGCGTAGCGTTTCGCAAGACAGTATTCAAGGCCATGGCCATACGCCACGCACCTCGGCTACTGTGCGCGATCTTCAGCGTCTTGGGATGCACTCCCAGTTGCCTCATCGCACGTTCCCGGCCTCGGGGTTTATGCCACCGTTGCCAGAAACATTTCCGGATATGTCGACGTATCCAAGGTTCCAGTTCGAAGATTGGCCTGCGTTGCTCGGTCAGCCGGTAGTATCCCCACCAACCTCGCACCAGGCGGCCCCAACCGTCACGGAGTTGATTGCTCGTGACACTTCGCCGCGCATTCCACATCTCTCGCACTTTTGTCTTGAATCTCGATATGCTCTCCGGCGCTATTCCTATCCGTCCTTCGCGATCCAGTCGAAAGCCTAGGAACTTACGTTCCTCTACCCTCCCTGCTCCGCTTTTGGCGGCATTCACCTTCAACCGCAGATGCTTGTCGATCCAGGCTGTGATCGACTCCAGCGTCCGTTCCGCCGCCGCCTGACTGCCTACGTAGATATTACAGTCGTCCGCGTACCGGCTGAACTTGTGCCCTCGTCTTTCCAACTCTCGATCAAGTGCGTCCAGATAGATGTTGGCCAACAGCGGTGACAACGGCCCGCCTTGCGGCGTTCCTTCCACACTGGCCTCCACCAATCCGTCCACCATTGCTCCGCACCGCAGGAACTTCCCAATCAACAGCAACACCCGCTTGTCGCGGATCTCTTTCCCGATCCGCCCCATCAGAATGTCGTGATTGACCGCATCGAAGAACTTCGTGATGTCCATGTCCACCACATAGCTCTTCCCTTCCCGCACATACTTCTGCGCGGCATTCACTGCATCATGCGCACTCCGCCCTGGTCGAAAACCGTAGCTGTTCTCGCTGAACTTCGGCTCGAACACCGGCGTCATTACCTGCAACAACAGTTGCTGGATGAACCGGTCCACTACTGTCGGGATTCCCAACATTCTTGTCCCTCCGTTCGGCTTCGGTATCTCTACCCGCCTCACAGGGGCCGGAACGTATCTTCCCGCAAGCAGCTTCGCTCGTATCTTCTCCCAGTGCTCTTGAAGATGTCTCTCCAACTCACTCGTCTTCATGCGGTCGATCCCGCCCGCGCCCTGGTTGCGTTTCACCGCTTCCAATGCTGTACGGACGTTCTCTTCCCGCACTGCCTCTTCCATCAATCTCTCGTACATCGCTCTCTTTCTGAAAGTCCGCAAAGTCCGACTTGTTTCTCCGCACTCGGCCTACCGCAGCTTCACCGCTTCCTCCTCATGCACCCCAGGGTTGGCTAACCGTTGTTGTTGCGCCCTGAATTCGAATCCTAAATATTTCGCCGGATCTCAGTTCTTTCTATAGCTTTGTTCCTTGGTCCTTCTGCCCTTCGCTCCAGCCGCGTTACCGGCCTTCTTCGCTACTACGGCTTCTGCTGTCTTCTCCATGCCTCTCGGCCTGGAGATCTCCCCAGGTAAGGTGCAGAATCTTTCCCCTCGCGCCGTCTGGCTTTACCCGATGCGTCTTGATGAGCTTTGGGCTTCGCTGCTGTTGGCCAGCTTGCCGCCCGCACCTGGCCTCACTGCCAGTTCGTGTTCCTACGGTCGAGAGTTTGCTACGCGCTTCTTTCAGCTTCACCTCGCGGCTACGCCTTGCGCTTCACTACGGTTGCCCTCATCGGCCCCGGTTGACTTCCCTCCTTCAACTAGATTCTGCCCATGCTGGGCACACCAACCACCGCCTCAAGGCGGTGGGGTTAAGTTGCGACTGAAAGTCGCCGGGCGCGGCTAAAGCCGCCGGAAAACGTCTCCACAATAGTAGACTCAACTCGTCAAGGGAGCAAAGCAATCAGACCCGGCCGATGGAACGCTCTCCAGCATCGCGCTGCCAACTCCTGGCTCAGCAGCACTGCGGCTGAAAGCAGCCCGCCTGAAAGGCGGGGGGATTAGACCCAGCACATGGTACTAAAATCTGAAGCGAAGGTCGATTTGCGCGAGGCCCCTTTGCCGTGGGTGAAGCGGAGGCTCGCGGTCAGCAAGTTGCTGGCGCGTAGGGGAGCCGGTTGCCCGTGATGCGGACGGCGGCAAAAGCGGGGATGTTG
>JBKJUN010000946.1:0-11302 GCA_046590555.1 Bryobacter sp.
CCAGCGGGTTTGCTGCCAGCAACGGCCGCCAGACCTGTGGCTCACGGCTGTACACCTTGGCCTTGACGCTAGGCAGCGCAGGCAACTCTACCTCAACCCGGTCATCAAGCGCCACATCATCACGCCCAAGCAACCTAACCTCAAGCACGCCCGACGATTTCGTCCGGTGCGTCAGCGTCAGCGTTTGTTCTGCACCAGCTGCAAGCGTCGCATTCGTACTCGCCACCGGCACGCCACCATATGAAAGCCCCAGCGACAATGGCCGCGCCTGAGCGGCGTAATTCTTAACCGTAACCAGTACATCCCAAACACTCAGGTCATCGAGACTCCGGCGCACGCCCGCCTTGCGAATCCCAAGGTTATTCAAAGACGTATCGGTAACCAGCAACCGCAAATTTTGGGGAACCTTCCCAATCTGGGTCTCCCCGGAAGCAAGCATCGCGGGCCCGGCATACACAATCTCACCAGCCACACCACCAGCACGCCGCTGCAAATTACCGGCAAACTCAAACGCATCTTCCATACGCGTGCTGCCAGTCCCTGCTCTCAGGTTCTGAATTGCCTTGATCGTAAGCCCGCGATTGGATTCAAGTGACGTACGAGGCGTAATCAGCGTACCCGCCTCAAGAACACTTACCTTGTCTTGCGAGGGCAGAGACTTTAGCCAGGCCAGTGCCTTGCGCTTGGAAGCCGTCAAAACATCCGTACGCGCATCAGCCCGGCTCGGCGCAGAACTCGCCGCCGAAGCATCCACAATCAGCACATGGTTATGTGGCGTGTAGCGCTCCCCACTCCAACGTATCTGCGATGCCGCCAGCAACAACAATGCAAGAGCCAGCAGTTGCAGTAAAAGGCTCCAGGGCTGCTGGATTCGACGACGACGCTGCTGCACCGGCGGAACTTGCGCCGCCTGCCAGAACCGCAACGTAGCCGCCTTGATCTTCACCCGCGAACGGTCGAGCAAATAAAGCGCAATCACCGCAGCGCTCACCAGCGCAAAGAGCGCCGAAAACTCAAGAAAACTGAGATTCAGAAATTCCATTTAGCGCAACCCCTGCGTAGCAACCAGTGCTCCAAAAACCGCTTCTTCGACACTTGTGCTGGTCGGTAATCCCGTATAACGTCCCTGATTGCGCAACGCCAGATGCCTCAACGTTTCGGCATATGCGTCAAAAGATTCCGTATACTGCGCTCGCGCCTTCGCGTCAAAAGTAAGCTTCACCTGCTTGCCAGACTCCACTTCGGTAATCTCAAGATCCCCTTCCACCTCGGGCGTGCGATCCTCATCGTCCCAAATCTGAATCAGCGTCAGCTCATGCCCAAAATCCGCCATGTACTGCAGCGGCTTCAGCCAATCTTCTTCGCCCAGAAAGTCAGAAATAACTATGACAAGCCCCTTCTGCCGGTTCGCTCCAAGAAACTCCCTCACAACACGGGTCACATCGGTCTTCCCACCCGTCTTGAGCGCAGTCAGATATTCGGCCACCGGTGAGAATCGATGTCGCCCGCCCCCACAAGCCATTCCCTCTTTTAGCTCTCCACGAAACGGAATCAACTGCATAGCATCCAGACGCACCAGCCCGACATAGGTAATGGCTGCGGCAAGCCGCCGTGCATAATCCCACTTCCCACCCAAACCCATGCTCTCGCTCGCATCGAGAAAGATCCGGATCGGCACCCGCGGCTCAATCGTGAACAACTTCAAAAACAGCTTCTCAAGGCGCATGTACGCCCGCCAGTTCACAGCGCGCAAATCATCGCCGCTGTGAAAATTGCGATGATCGAAAAACTCCTGTCCTGGCCCGGAGAGGCGGCTCGCATTATGGCCGCCCACAACTCCAGGAAACGACTTCTGCCAGTGGATAGTCAGCCGCTCAAGCCTCTCAAGAAAAGCTGTTTCGATTTTGAATTCTGCCTGCGCCACGCTTAATTACTTCGTCTCAGGAAGCTAGCGGGTCGCGGCTGCCTGGCTTGCAACGCCCTTCAGGATCTCTGGCAGGATGGTCTCGGTCGTATGCCCATCCGCATGTGCGTCAAAGTTCAGAATCACGCGATGCCGCAATACCGATTGCGCCACCTGCGAAATATCGTCGATACTCAAATGCGCCCGGCCCTTCATCATCGCCAGCACTCGGCCACACTCCACCAAAGACTGCGCCCCTCGCGGCGAGCTGCCATAGCGGATGTACTTCTTGGCCAGCGGGTGCGCTTGGCTCTGATCTGGCTGCGTCGCCATCACCAGGTCCACAGCAAAGTCCTGCACGTGCGGTGCAACCAACACCTCCCGGCAGAGCTTGCGAAGCGACAAGATGCCATCTGCGTCGAGTTGCGGCGTCAACTGGATATCATCACGAGTAATTGTTCGCTCGACAATCGCGGCCAGATCCGCACGATTCGGATAACGCACAAGAATCTTCATAAGGAATCGATCCAGCTGCGCTTCAGGCAACGGATAGGTGCCTTCCATTTCGATTGGGTTCTGCGTCGCCATAACCAAAAATGGGCTTTCCAGTTGATGCGTCGTCGTGCCGCTGGTCACCGTCCGCTCCTGCATCGCCTCAAGCAAGGCGCTCTGCGTTTTCGGAGTGGCACGATTGATTTCATCCGCCAGCACAAGATTCGAGAAGATCGGTCCCGCCTGAAAACGAAAACTCTTCGACCCACTCGCATCCGAGTCCAAAATCATGCTGCCTACGATATCGGCTGGCATCAGGTCAGGCGTAAATTGGATTCGGCTGTACTTCAGGTGCAGTACGCGCGAAAGCGTTCGCAACAAAGTAGTCTTGCCAAGTCCCGGAACACCTTCCAGCAACACATGTCCGCCTCCTAAAAGGCAGATCAGTACTCCTTGAACAACTTCGTCTTGTCCGACAATAATTTTGCCGATTTCATCCGTGACAGTTTTAATGCGCTGTGTCGCAGCCGAAAGATCACTCACAATGTCATCTTATGCAAAAAGGAGAGGCTCTGCCTCTCCTTCTAGCCCGGGATAGACCCGATTCGTAAAATTAATGGGATTTACTGCTACGCTGCGGCACCAGATGCACTCTGTTCGCCGAAGGCGTTTGCAAAATGGCCGATCGTGTCTGCCATCTCCTCTAGTGCTCCAACCGAAGATTTCAGGCCAAGCTTGTGGCTCACCTGGAACCATACCTGCGTCACGCAGAAATTCGCTCTTAAAAGTTGAGTCTCAAGCATGTTGACGTCCTGCGATTGCATCGAAACCTGATTCAGCAATTGACTGACAACCTGGTAATCTCTCTCCAGAGATTGGTAGAGTGCCCTAAGATTAGCGTCCCCAAGATTAACATTGGGTTCGGCCTCAATCTGTCCCTTGACCAGATCAAAGCTAAGGCCGTTGGCACGGCATACTTCGCGTGAATAGTCTTCTGCGGTTTGGGTTCGGAGAATGAGCAGGCAGCTGTAGCGAAACCAGTACGCCAACAGCGCAAGCGATAATCCGATCAGTATTAGGCTAAAACTCATTTTGTCTTCAAGGCAAGAATACCACTAGCCACTAACAAGGCCAATAGGTAATTGAGTAGTAGGTAAAGATTTGCTTCAGTACTACCACCAAACTAATTGACTAAGGCATTCACCTGAGCATCTCACGTAAAGCGCATATGCCCAGGATCTAAACCTTCCCGCTCACACCATTTCAGGTAAAGCGCACCGTAACTGGCTGTTAAGTATTCCGTATCGGCAATCCCGAGAGTTTTTGCAGTAAAATCGATCCATTTTTCTTCACCCTCCAGTTCTGCGTAAATTCCAATCGGCGTTTCGTCCAGCGTCACCACCCCGGATGAGTCAATCTCGGCATACTCTGTCCGATACTTTTCATAAACAAATCCAGGCAGATAACCCAGTCGCGTCAGAAACGTGTAAGCCGCATCCGCATCAGAAACTATAAATTCCACTTCTTCGCGCGACTTATGCTTCCCAACAGTCGCCGGGCCCTTATAAGTGATCGTAAACTTTGACCCAGCTTCGCGCAACCGCACCAGACACCCTTTCGGACGCAGGCTCGGTGGCGAAGTCTCAAAGATCGTATTCCGCTCAAACACACGACGGTGCTTGATCCGGAATCCGGCTTCCTTCAGCCGTTTGCGAAACCCCCGGAATGAGAGGACTTCAATTTTAATTTCCGTTTCTAAACCCTTCACTAGAGATAGCCTACTATTGTGGGACTCAGAAAAATCATCCGGCAGACCGATCACCGTCCCTGGCCCCTCGAGTCGGGCCCCTGGATCATGACTCAGTGGTGGCGTGATCTGCTCTTCGCTCACTGGCCAATCGAGCCTTCCGTGATCCAACCCCTGCTCCCCGATTCTCTCGAGGTCGACACATTCGACAACCAGGCCTGGATCGCCGTAGTGCCCTTCCGGATGACCGGCGTTCGTCCCCGCCTCACTCCACCCCTCCCCTGGATCTCCCACTTCGCTGAGCTCAACGTCCGCACCTACGTCCGCCCCCGCCAAGGCGGCCAATCAAAACCCGGCGTCTACTTCTGGAGTCTCGAAGCCTCAAACCCGGTCGCCGTCGCCGCAGCACGCAATCTATTCCACCTGCCCTACATGAACGCAACAATGAGTTGCCAGCAACGCAACGATTGGATCGACTACTCGTCAACACGCACCCACCGAAACGAAGCCCCAGCCGAATTCCACGCCACCTATCGCCCAATAGGTCTCGCCTGCAAAACAGACCTGATCCGCTGGCTCACCGAACGCTACTGCCTATACACAACCGATGTACAAAAACGTCTCTACCGGGGAGAGATCCACCATGAAGCCTGGCCCCTCTACGACGCCGAAGCGCAAATCGAAACCAACACGATGGCCCGAGCCGCTGGAATCGAAGTTCCCGATACCCCGCCACTGCTGCATTTCGCGAAAGCAATCCAGGTAGCCATTTGGCCTCTCAAGCGGCTCAGCTAGCGACCCGCAACACAAGCCCGGCCCATCCCCACCCCAATCGGCCGCGATTCCCCCTTCCAAGCCACCCCCCGCTGCTTCATCCGCTCGATCCGTTCCCTCAGCGGAGGATGCGTAGAGAGATACTTGAGCGTTGTATCAAACCCGCCCTCCTCGCTCCCCTTCGACATATTCTCAAATGCCTTCTGCATCTCCACCGGCGCAATCCCAGCCCGCATCAACGTATCCAGCGCCGCATCATCGGCACTCTCCTCATCTGATCGAACAAAATGCAACACCGTCAAATTCCCAGCCAGATCCCCTAAAATCCCTGGATCCCCAATCACCAGCGAAAGAAAGGCCTGCAATCCCACCGCCCGCACAATCCCCTTCATCGAATGCCGCTGCACGACATGTTGCATCTCATGCGCAAGCACCGCAGCAAGCTGCTCCGGATTATCCATCTTCTCAATCAACCCGCTAAACACCACAATATGGCCCCCAGGCGCGGCCATCGCATTCACCTGTGCATTCTTCACCACCTGCACATCAAATTGATATGCGCTCTTCGGCATCGCACTCTCAAGCCGGGCCACGGTCGCCTTCATCAACGCCTTCGTCGCGTCATCCTCACAAACAGTCCCAGGCCGTGCGACGCCCGCCACCACTGCGCGCCCCAACTGATCCTCAAGCGAGACCGGCACTAGCCACACTGCGCCTGCCAGCACCATCGGAATGCTCTGCCAGAGCAGATACCCGCTAAGCCCAATCAGACACAAGGCCCCAACCGCCAGCGAGATCAACTTCAAACGCATAATCTACAACCCAAAACCAGCATCAATACCAGCATCCGTTCCTAGCGCATCGCCAAGCGTATCCCCAAATGCGGAACCCGCCGTAGCCGCCTGCGCTAATAGTTGGACGCGTGGCAACTTCTCCAGTTGCAGATTCTCGGCTAGATAGCGCAACTGCCGGCAAACAGCCCAAGGCAATCCAATCCCCAAAGTAAAGACTGTAAGCAGCGCATTGGTGAAGGTCAGAATCAACAACCCGTCACCGCTCAATGTCGAGCGGAATGGAACACCCGCAAACTTCGTATGCTGCCAGTTGAAATTCCCCAGCTTCGCCGCATACCAGAATCGATAGAGCGTAAGCGTTGGAAAGAACAAAAGCAGCAACCTAACATAAGGCCAAAGCAAATCCTTGCCGTCTCCCCTAAACTCAAACTGCTGCCCGCCAAACCAGGTGTTCTCCACCACATAACGCCGCAAATTCGTAATGAAAATTGGCAGATACAAACTCAGGCTGATCGCCGTCAGAAACAACCCCGTCCAGACAATCATCGCCAGCTTCCAGATATCACCGCGATACGCAAATCGCCGCCCTTGCCAACTTGTCCTGCTCCAGCGATATCGAATTGCACCATGCAAAGCCAGCGGAGCCAGCAGTGCAAACCCCAGAACCAAAACAAGCCCAACAATTCCCGATGCCTCTCGCTCCCCAAAGAAGATCAGCGCAACCGCCGCAATCCCATAAAACAAGATCAACATCCCCATCAGCTTCAGCCAGCCCAGAAACATCTCCTTGCCCGTGCCATGAAATGCAAACGGCTGCCCCGCCAGGCGAATCTGCGACCACAGATATTGCCTCACAGCCACACGCCCCCAAAAGCTATAAATACCAAGAGTGAAAATGCTGAAGAAGATTAGCTTCAGGTAAAGTACCAACAAAGTGGCACCATCGCCAGCGAAATCAAACCGCCCCGGCTCAGGCTCTGGCTGGCTGGGCGTCGCACCAGAGCTGAACAAATAGCCACACTTACAACGCAAAGGAGTCGATTCGTACTCGGCACCGCAGTTCGGGCAGTAAGCCATGCCCGCCAGTTTATCTCAAGCGGCCTGGCTCAATCGTCATCGTCGGACGAGGAAGTCACCTTCAGCACGGCAAGGAAGGCTTCTTGTGGAATCTCCACCCGGCCTACCCGCTTCATCCTCTTCTTGCCTTCCTTCTGTTTATCCAGAAGTTTCCGCTTACGGCTGATGTCGCCACCGTAGCACTTGGCAATCACGTTCTTCCGAATGGCCGCAATCGTCTCGCGGGCAATGATCTTGGCACCAATAGCAGCCTGCAACGCCACTTCAAACATCTGCCGCGGAATCAGCTTGCGCAACCGCTCAATCAGAATGCGGCCGCGCTCGTAAGCAAAGTCCTTATGCACGATCATCGACAGCGCATCCACCGGCTCACCGGCCACCATTACATCCAGTTTCACCATCGGCGATACTCGCGTACCCGCCAAATGATAATCAAGCGAAGCGTAGCCACGAGAACAACTCTTCAAGCGGTCATAGAAGTCGAGCACCACTTCATTCAGCGGCAACTCATAAACCAGCATCACCCGCTGATTGCCGATAAATTCAAACTTCCGCTGCATCCCGCGCTTCTCTTCCACCAGCGCCAGAATCTCACCAATATACTCTTCACGCGTAATAATCGTAGCCTCGATAATCGGCTCTTCGATCTTGTCAATTTCGGTCGGATCCGGGAAGCGTTGCGGATTATCTACGGTGATCTCTTTGCCATTCATCAACGTGATCTTGTAACGCACACCCGGTGCTGTCGTGATCAGGTCGATGTTGAACTCGCGCTCCAGTCGCTCCTGCACGATCTCCATATGCAAAAGCCCCAGAAAGCCACACCGAAAGCCAAAACCCAGAGCGGCCGAACTTTCGGATTCGTAACTCAAGGCACTATCATTCAGACGCAATTTCTCCAGCGCCTCACGCAGCAATCCGTGCTCGCTGCTCTCTATCGGATAAAGCCCGGCAAACACCATCGGCTTGATCTCCTGGAAGCCCGGCACTGGCTCGGCAGCCAGTCGCCCTTCCTCCATGATCGTGTCGCCAATCTGTGCCTCGGACACAGTCTTGATGTTGGCAAACAGAAAGCCCACCTCGCCCGCGCTCAACTCTTCACAAGGAACGGGCTTTGGCGACTGATACCCCAACCCATCGACCTCGAAAATTTTGCCGCCGGCATTGAGACGAATCTTCATGCCCTTGCGGATCTTGCCGTCCACCACCCTCATCAGGATGATGACGCCGCGATAGGAATCAAACCAGCTATCGAAAATCAAAGCGCGCAGAGGGTCTTCCACTTTGCCGCGAGGATGAGGAACCTTCTTCACCACGGCCTCAAGGATTTCTTCAATCCCGATGCCGTTCTTTGCGCTGGCGAGCACTGCTTCCGACGCATCAAGCCCCACCAGCGTCTCGATCTGTTCACGAATCCGCTCAGGCTCTGCGCTCGGCAAATCGATCTTGTTGATCACCGGGATGATCTCAAGATCGAGACCCAGCGCAATATAAGTATTGGCGAGCGTCTGCGCTTCCACACCTTGCGAGGCATCAACAATTAGCAGAGCCCCTTCGCAGGCCTGCAGGCTGCGCGACACTTCATAGCTGAAGTCCACATGCCCCGGCGTGTCGATCAGATTCAACTGATAGACGATGCCATCTTTGGCCTTGTAATTCAACCGCACTGCGTGGGCTTTGATGGTAATGCCGCGTTCCCGCTCGAGGTCCATCGAGTCGAGAACTTGGGCCATCATCTCACGCTGACTCAAGGCTCCGGTCACTTCGAGCAGACGATCTGCCAGTGTGGATTTGCCATGGTCAATGTGCGCGATGATCGAGAAGTTCCTAATAAATACTGGATCCATGCGCTAAACTGAGGGTACCTCTTCAGTATCCCATATGTCGTCTTTTCTTCCCCATGAAATCAAGGTGCGCGAAGGCTCGGGCTCTGCCCAGGGCCTCCGTATCGCGATTGTGGTGAGCAGATTTAACAACCTCGTCACAGACCGCCTGCTCTCTGGTGCCCTCGATGCTCTTGCTCGGGCCGGTTCAGGCGCTGACGATTTACAAGTCATCAAGGTCCCGGGTGCCTGGGAAATGCCGGTCGTTGCTGCAACACTGGCTAAACTCGGCCAGACAGACGCCATCGTCTGCCTCGGCTGTGTCGTTCGGGGAGATACCCCACACTTCGACTATGTCGCCGGCGAAAATGCCCGCGGCTTGACGGCGGTAACAACGGATAGCGGAATCCCAATCCTCAATGGGGTCCTGACGACCAACACCATGCAACAGGCGCTTGATCGCGCTGACGGAATCATGGGTAATAAAGGTGCTGAAGCGGCAGTCGGTGCAGTAGAGATGGTGCATCTGCTCAGGCAACTTAAGGGCGCGAAGGGATAACAGGGGATCATGGCTAGTCGAAGAAAATCGCGCGAACGTGCGCTACAAGTTCTGTTTTTGTGCGATCTCGGCACTTACGAAACAGAAGCGGCCATCGAGGCGTATTACTTCACCCTCCACAGCGAAGACGAAGACTTTTCACGTCTGGCTAAAGACAAATTCATGGAAGAACTCGTGCGCGGCACTATGGCCAAGCGCGATGTCATCGACGCCCGCATCGGCCAGGCCAGCGTACATTGGCGCATTGATCGTATGCCCTCGGTAGATCGCAACATCCTCCGCCTCGCCGCCTTCGAACTCCTCGAAAACATCCTCCCGTACGCAGTCATCATTGATGAAGCGCTAGAACTCGCTCGCCGCTACAGCGGCCCCGACAGCGTCTCCTTCGTCAACGGCGTTCTCGATTCCATCCGCGCCAGCCAGGAGCGGCCCGCACCCAAAGTTCTCGCCGCCGGCCAATCACTTCCCGATACAGAAGGTTGAGAAGATCCGGTTCAGGATGTCATCAGCCGTAGTCGCCCCGCTCACCCCGTCAATCCCCTGCAACGCCCCATAAAGATCCAGTAGCAGCATCTCGTGCGGAATATGCGATTCAATAGCAACCCGCGCCCGCTCCAGATTTTCACGCGCCTCAGTCAATAAGCCCTTCTGCCGCAAGCTGGTAATGAACCCGTCGCTAGCCTCCAGCACTCCCCCCGGCGCAATCGCAGCCACAATCCGCTCCCGCAACAAAGCTAGATTCTCACCCGTAAGAGCCGACACCCCAATCGCCTCAGCAAACGCTTCGCCACCAACATCACACTTGTTCGCAACCAACAAATAACGCCCCTGCTTCCGTGCCCGCGCGTGTAACACCTGGGTCTCCTCATCAAGACCAACCGAAGCATCATAAACCACCAGCGTCAGGTCCGCATCCGCCATCGCCTGATGGCTCCGTTCAATCCCCAGCGACTCCACCAGGTCACTCGACGCGCGAATCCCCGCTGTATCCACAAACCGCACCGGGATCCCCTCAATCGAAGCCGACTCCGTCACCAGATCCCGCGTTGTCCCCGCAATCTCGGTCACAATCGCGCGATCCTGCTCAAGCAGCGCATTAAACAGGCTCGACTTCCCCACATTCGGCCGGCCCACAATCGCCAGCGTCAACCCCTCATGCACAATGCGTCCAAACCGGAAGCTCGCCTCAAGCTGCCCAACACCAGTTGTAATGGGAGCAAGCCGCCGCAACAACTCCGCATCCGGCGCAACCGAAACATCATCCTCGGCAAAATCGATCCCCGCCTCAAGCAGCGAAATCATCTCGACCAACTGCTCCTTCAGCGGCCCAATCCTTCGACTCAAAGACCCGCCCAACTGTTGCGCTGCAACCTTGGCCTGATACAGTGTCGTGGACTCGATCAGATCGCGAATCGCCTCCGCCTGCGGCAAATCAATCCGCCCCAGCAAATAAGCCCTTAAACTGAACTCCCCCGGCAAAGCCAACCGAGCGCCACACTCTGTAGCCCTTTGCACGCAATGCCGCAAAATCACCGGTGCCCCGTGGCACGACACCTCAACCACATCCTGGCTAGTAAAACTCTGAGGCGCACGAAACCACGTCGCCACCACCTCATCCACAACATCCCCAACCTCATCCCGAAGCGTGCACAACGTCGCCCGCCGCGCCTCAGGGTCTACAAAGGAAAGCAAAAAGCCGGAGGCAACTTGTAGTGCCTCCGGCCCGGATATTCTTACTACACCGATCCCGCCACGCCCAGAGGGCGTCGAGATAGCAACTATGGTGTCATTGAGCTTCAAACTCGCCTAACGATTACCGCTGTTGTCCCCACCAGGGCGAGGTCCACGGTATCCACCACCACCAGAAGGACGGCCACCGCCACCAGAAGGACGCCCACCACCGCCACCAGGACGGCCATCACGCCTCGGGCCACGATCTCCGCCACCACTGGGTCTACCACCGCCAAAACCACCAGGACGGCCTCCACCACTAGGGCGCCCTCCACCAGAGCGGCCACCGCCACCGCGACGATCCCGAGGATCACCGGCAGGAGGCGCAGGCGTTGCCATCCCAGCAGGAATAATCACAACCTGACGTCCACCACCCACACCCACGCTTTCGCTGCGGATCTC
>JBKJUN010001033.1:0-2912 GCA_046590555.1 Bryobacter sp.
CCTCTAACCTAGTGGCAATCATCTCTCCCGCCCGCCGCGCCGCCTTCGATTGTCTGCGACGTGTCCATGGTGGCGGTCATTCCGACACCCTGCTCTACGAGCTCTCCAAGCCCCTCGCTACCCGCGATGCTGCCCTTGCACATGAAATCGTCTACGGCGTTCTTCGCTATCAGAACCAGCTCGACTGGCTCGCCCAACACTTTTCTGGCCGCCAGATTCTTACCGTCGATGAGCCCACCGCGATCCTGCTTCGCATGGGTCTCTACCAGATGCGCTACCTCGCGCGCATTCCTCCTCATGCCGCCGTTATGGAAGCCGTCGAACTTGCCAAACGCTCCAACAAACGCGCTGCCGCCGGTCTGGTCAACGCGGTCCTCCGCAAAGTCCACAAGCGCGTCCTCGGTTTCCCTGACCCCACCATCGAACTCTGCCTCCCTGAATGGCTATACAAAAAGTGGGTCAAACAATTCGGAGCTGATCTCACCCGCACCATCGCCCTCGCCTTCCTCCGTGCCCCAGAAAAAGGAATGGACCCCGGTGCCCGCTCTATTGTTCCCCACCTCAACTTGCAACCTGGCAACACTTATCTCGACCTCTGCGCCGCCCCTGGCAACAAGACCTGGCAGGCTCTCAAAACCGAGAACCTCAAGGCCATCGCCTGCGATCGCAGCTTCAAGCGACTCCTTCCACTGCAACAGATAGGCATTCCTCTCGTTCACCTGGATGCCGCCTACCCGCTTCCCTTCAACAGGCAATTCGACCGTATCCTCGCTGATGTCCCTTGCTCTGGAACCGGCACCCTCGGCCGCAATCCCGAAATCAAATGGCGACTCACCGCTGAAGAATTCGAACGCCAGTCGAGCCGCCAAAAGGACATTCTCAAGAACGCCCTCGACGCCCTCGCCCCTGGTGGCACCCTCGTTTATTCGACATGCTCCCTCGAAAAAGAAGAAAATGAAGAGGTGGTCCGCGCCGTTTGTGGTGACATGCCGATTCAGATGCACAGCCGTATCCCCGGCCTCGATCCCGGCGACGGATTCTTCGCCGCAGTAATCCAGAAAAAATCATGAGCCACGACATCCGGATCCTGCCCAGCCTTCTTGCCGCCGATTTCACGCGTCTCGGCCAGGAAATTGCCACCGTGGAATCCGCCGGCACCACCATGCTCCACTACGACGTCATGGATGGCCGCTTTGTCCCCAACATCTCAATGGGCCTGCCGATCCTTGAAGCCATCCGCAAAGTCACCAAGTGCTGGCTCGATGTCCACCTTATGATCGTCGAACCCGAGCGCTACGTCGAAGCTTTCCGTGCCGCCGGTGCAGATTCCATCTCCGTCCATCAGGAGGCCAGTCCTCACCTTCACCGGACACTTTCGCTAATCCAGTCCACCGGTGCCAAGGCCGGCGTGGTCCTCAACCCCGCCACTCCCGTCCATACTTTGGACGACGTTCTCGGTTTGGCAGACTTCGTGCTACTCATGAGTGTCAACCCCGGTTATGGTGGTCAAAAATTTATTCCCGCTGCGCTACACAAGATCCGTCAACTCGACCAGATCCGCCGCCAGCGTAACTTTCACTACTGCATTGAGGTCGATGGCGGCGTAGACATGTCCAACATCCTCGAAATTTCCGAGGCTGGTTGCGACTGGTTTGTCGCCGGTTCGTCCGTCTTTCGCAGTGAATCTCCGGCCACAGCCGTGCGCGATCTCCACACTCGCGCCGCCTCCGGTAGACAACTGCTCGCCTAAAGCTCTTCCTAAGAGTTAAACTACGAGAGGTACATTGATGCGTTCTTTTTACGTCGTTCGCCTGAGCGGTTTGGTGTTGCTCACGGTCCTTCTGGCACTCTCCTCGGGTTGCCGGAAGCGCAAATACGAAAACCCCATCACCAAAGACACACAGCAGCCTGACAAGGTCTTATACGATAAGGCCGTCGGCGACATCGAGCGTGGCCGCTTCGAAGTCGCTCGCCTCACCCTGCAAACCCTGATCAACACTTACGACACCAGCGAATTCCTCGCCAAGGCCAAACTCGCCATCGCCGATAGCTGGTTCCGCGAAGGCGGCGGCAATGGCCTTGCTCAGGCCGAAGCCGAATATAAAGACTTCATCCTCTTCTACCCGACGATGGAAGAAGCAGCCGAATCGCAAGAGAAGGTCTGCATGATCCATTACAAACAGATGGAGAAGGCCGATCGTGACAACATGCACGCCCTGCGTGCAGAAGACGAATGTCGGCAGTTGCTGATCCAGTTCCCGAATTCGAAGTTCGCACCGCGCGCCTCCCAGTTTATTCGCAACATCCAGGAAGCCCTCGCCGAAGGCGAAATGCGCGTCAGCGACTTCTACTACAAGAAACAGTCCTGGGCCTCAAGCTCCAATCGCCTCCAAGCTCTGACTGACCAATACCCGCTTTTTTCCCGCGCCGACGAAGCTCTCTTCAAAATGGGTGACGCCTACACCAAGATGGGCCCTCGCTTCAAAGACCGCTCGGGCAAGGCCTACGCCAAGCTCCTCCGCGAATACCCGCTTAGCTCTTACGCCGATGATGCCAAGAAGCGCTTGCAGGAGATGGAAATGGCCATCCCTGAAGCCGACCCCAAGGCTGTGGCCCGTATGAAGTACGAAGCTGAGAACCGTACCAAGGCCGGGATGATGGCCCCTGTTGGCAACATGCTGAAGCGTGGCCCCGACGTACGCATGGCAGCCAAGACCGGTGACCCCGCAATGGCCGCTCTCCGCCCCACGATTCCAGTCAATATTCCGATCCCCGTTGCTGCTGGCACTGGCACCACCGACGTTACGGTTTCGACTGTGCCTGACGGCTCCACACTCGACAGCAGCCCCGACGCTCGCCTGAACAAGCCTGCAGATCCTGCTGCCGCACCTCCCGCTGCCGCTGCTGCGACC
>JBKJUN010000059.1:0-7485 GCA_046590555.1 Bryobacter sp.
CTGCCGACACCACTAAGAGCAGCGCCAGCAGCCAGGTCGCTACGCCCGCAGCGTTCTGATTCCAGCGTCCGATTCGAACGCCCAAAAGGTTCATGCCCACCCCGGTCCAGATCGCGACTACTCCAGAGGCGACGATGAGGCTGCGGTTCTCAACCAAAGCTGGATCAATCGCATACGCGGCAATACTGACATAGGCCAGTGCTGCATTGGGAACCCAGCTCGCAACCCCAACCCAGTACAGCCAGAAGGCAAGGAAGCCATGCCAGTCTCCAAAATCTTCTCTTGCCCAGACATACTGCCCGCCAGCTCCAGGTCGTCGTGCCGCCAGCACACCCACTGCCTGAGCTGTAGGCCCGACAAAAAACAAACCAGCCAGCAGAAACAACGTGATAGATCCAGGTCCTGCATGAGCAGCCGTCGCCAGCCAGCGCGTTCCCACTATGCACGCCACTCCAAGCAGCGTCACATCACGCAGCCCCAGTCCTCGACTTAACTGCGCAGGCTCAGATTGGCTCATCTTGGCGAGTGTATCAGCGCCAATCCACATGATAATCTTGCAAGTCATGAACCGACGTAGATTTATGGGTACTTTTGGGGCAGTTGCACTTACGCCATTGAGGGCCGCTTCTCCCCGTATCGAGACCGCCGCTCTCCGTGCTGTCCTTGAAGCGCTAAGCCTGATCGGACGTCCTGCAGGCGGCACCTTCGAAAGCGGCGTCAGCCGCATCGGCTATTCCGACACCGACATCGCCGGTCGAAAATTCTTCATGGACTTGCTCAAGCAAGCGGGTGCAACAGTGAGGATCGATGCCGCCGGCAACATCTTTGGCTCCCGGCCAGGAACGGACAATTCGTTACCTCCACTCCTCTTTGGCTCCCACATTGATTCTGTTCCCCAGGGTGGCAATTTCGATGGCTGCCTTGGTTCGCTAACAGCTGTACAAATTCTTCGCATATTGAACGATCAGAAAATAACCACACGTCGGCCGCTCACTGCTGTAGCATGGGCCTGCGAGGAAGCCTCCTTCTCCGGCACCAGTCTGAACGGCAGTCGCGCGGCCGCTGGGGTTCTCAAACCAAAAGAACTCGAGATGATCTCACGTGGCATCACCAAAGCGGAAGCAATCCGCCGCATCGGTGGAGACCCAACCAAACTCGAGTCAGCAAAGATCGCCCGCGGCACCTATCACGCCTACCTCGAACTTCACATCGAACAGGGTGGTACCCTCGAGCGCGAGGGCATCCCCATTGGCGTCGTCGAAGGCATTGTTTCCATTGACGACTACCACGTCGTCGTCAAAGGAGCCCCCAATCATGCCGGCACCACACCGATGAAAGACCGGCAGGACGCACTGATCGCCGCTGCCCAATTGACTCTCGCCGTTCGCGAAATCGTGATGGCCGAAGCGGGTGCTCAAGTCGGAACCGTCGGCCACCTTGAGGTTAGCCCTAACGCGGTCAATGTCATCCCGGGCGAAGTCCAGATGAGCATCGAAATTCGCGACCTCTCTTCTGCCAAGCTCGAGCGTTTGGGCGAAAAGATCAGAACCCGCGCTGCGGCCATCGCTTCAGAATCGCGCACCCAGATCTCGATCACCAGCAACGGCCACAATGAATCCGCAGTTGCCTCGCCTGAGATCCAGCAAGTGATCGAAGCGTCCGCCAGCAAGCTCAAGCTCAAGACACGCCACCTCCCCAGTGGTGCAGGCCACGATGCCCAGCAAATGGCCAAGCTCATGCCGATGGGGATGATCTTCATCCCAAGCATCGGTGGCATCAGTCATTCCCCTAAAGAACTCAGTTCCTGGCAGGATTGCGCAAACGGTGCCAACGTGTTGCTTGAGACAGTTCTCGAACTGGCTCGTTAAGCACCAACGCCATGGGCAACGTCAATCGCATGGCGTAGCCGCTTCCAATCCGTCTCACCCGCCACAGTGCAGTCGGCCCCAAGTATAAATTGCTTCGGCCAGCTCTTGACCACTCGCTTGATCTCCGCTTCTACTTCAGCAGGGCTTCCTTTCACGATGATCCCGTGCCGGTCCATGCCACCCATAAACGGCCGCTTGAACAATCGTGAAATTTCCTGCGCCGACATCTCGTCCTCCGTCAGTCTGACGTTGCAGTTGATGACGTGCCCAGGGTAGTCGTAGACAGCATCATAGTTGGCGTAAGGCGCAACGTAATCGCAAACATGCAGAATATTGAACGCGCAAGCCTTCTGTATCTCTTTCATCGATACCAGGTCATAAGGCTTCACGTATTCAGAGAAGATCTTCGGGCTGCTGAAGCGCTTCGCCTCAGACCCCTGCGTCGACATATAGAAGCCGTCAATGCCTGCCTTGATGCAAGCCCTCACAAAGAGCATCTGGCTCTCGGTCAGAATCTCCATACCTTTCTTTACCGCTTCAGGGTTCTCCTCAAGATGCTGCTTGAGCAAGGGCGAAGTGGCGCAATGCCCCGCACACATAAACGGCGAATAGAGCGTCATCAGGATCAGGGAATCCTTCTTGCTCGACTTCACCACCTCCCGCACGGTCTGTAGCAAAGGCTCATAAAAATCGAGCTTGCGCAAAGCCAGCTTCGACCAATCCGCCGGCTTCTGCAAAAACTCCTGCCGCGTATAGGTCTGCTCAAACTGGATCTTCACAAAATCCATGTTTGTCTGCTGGAAGAACTCAAGATGACGCTTTGTCGCCGCAGACCCCGCTTTGAATGGATCGCCAAAATGCAAAAAGAATGCAGCGGGCGTGTAGTTCGGCGTTGGCTTGCCAGCCAGCCAATTCAGCATCTGTTTCCGCTTGTTTGCAGGCGCTGCCATCGCACTGCTGCCAGCAGCGAGCGCACCAACCTGAGACACTCTGAGAAAATCGCGACGATTCATTCCAGTAGGATATAACGGCTTCCGCCGCGCGCAATAAAGCCGTTGGCCCACTGTCAAACTACGGGACAATCGATAGATGCACCGTTATCTGCTGGCTTCCCTGTTCTCAATCTGCACAGTCTTTCCCCACGACCTCTACCTCATGCCTCAGAGCTTTGTCGTCAAGCCTGGACAGCAGCTTCGAATTGTCTACCAAAACGGCGAGGGCTTCCCCGATGCTCCTGCAATCACGAAGCCAGAACGATTGCGCAATACTCAACTGCTTTCTAAAGCTGGCACAGCCAAATTCGAAAACATTGAGGCTAAGGACAAGCACACAACTGCAACAGTTCTCATCCCCGGCTCTGGCACCATGATCCTGACGTCGAACACAGTTCCGAACTCCATTGAATTCACCCCCAGCGAGTTTGAGACCTACCTTGCCGAGGAAGGCCTCCAGCACATCATTGGCTGGCGAAAAGTCAACAATGAGTCACAAAGGAAAGGCAGCGAGCGCTACAGTAAGTACGCGAAGTCTATCCTCCAGTCTTCTTCCTCAGACTCTTATTACAAGCGACTAACCGGTCTGCCCATTGAGATCATCCCTGAGAGCGATCCCTACTCGCTCAAACCAGGTGCCTCAATGATGGTGCAAGTTCTCTTCAAAGGCGCACCTGCAAAGGATGTTGCTGTTGAGTCTGCCTTCCTAGAAGCAGGTAAGGCCAAATTCGAAATTGTTGGCCGTACTGATGCCAAAGGACGGGTCCGCGTACCGATCAAGGCAATCGGCGCGCATAAGCTGCACGCACTCGTTATGGAACGCTGCGTCGAGCCAAAAGTTGCCGACTGGGAAAGCTTTTGGGCCAGCCTCACCTTTGAAATTCAGCCCAAGCCTGGCAACTAATCTAACGGCCTTCTTTTGAATCTGGGCCCTGTATAGGGAACTTCCTCTCGCCGGAGAGGCAATCCTTCCTCCTGTGTCAGCGTTCCAATTCTGCTATAAAAACTAGATGACACGGGCTGCCCTTGCAACGCTATTATTACTCCTTCCTGCTGCTTACTCCCAGAACATCTCCCACTTCAAAGCTCTAAAATTCCGAGAGGTCGGGCCGGCAAACATGGGTGGACGCATTGATGACTTCGCCGTCGTCGAATCGAACCCCAATACTATCTATGCCGGCACAGCCTCGGCCGGAGTCTGGAAGACCGTCAATAGCGGCATCACCTGGGAGCCCATCTTCGACGATCAATCCCTCTCCTCCATCGGCGACGTCACCGTCGCTCCCTCAGAGCCTGAAACCGTCTGGGCCGGCACTGGCGAATCGAACAATCGCCAAAGCTCCTCCTGGGGGAATGGCGTCTATAAGTCAACCGATGGCGGCAAGAGTTGGACCAACATGGGCCTCAAAGACACCCATCACATCGGGCGCATCCTCATCCATCCCATCAACCCCAACATCGTCTACGTAGCCGCCGCCGGCCACCTCTGGGGGCCAAACGAAGAACGCGGCGTCTTCAAAACCACCGATGGCGGCAAGACCTGGGCCAAAGCCCTCTCGATCAATTCCGACACCGGCGTCAACGATATCGCCATGGACATCCACAATCCCGACACCATCTTCGCTGCTGCCTACCAGCGCCGCCGCACCCCCTTTGGCATAAACGGCGGCGGGCCCGGCAGCGCGATCTACCGCACCACCGACGGCGGCAGCTCCTGGAAGAAACTCACCAAAGGCCTTCCACAAGAAGACCTCGGCCGCATCGGTCTCGACGTCTATCGCCGCAACGGCAACATCGTCTATGCCCTGGTGGAATCGCAGCAACCCGCCCTCTACCGCAGCGACGACAAGGGCGACACCTGGACCAAAATGTCCAACACCAATCCCCGCCCCATGTACTTCTCCAACGTCCGCATCGATCCCAACAACGACCAGCGCATCTGGGTTCTCGGCGTCAGCCTTCACTACTCCGAAGATGGCGGCAAGACTTTCAAGACCGAACGCGGATCTAACCTTCACTCCGATCATCACGCCATGTGGATCGACCCAGCCAACTCCGACAACATCGTCGATGGCTGCGATGGCGGCATCCACTTCTCACGCGACGCCGGCCGCCACTGGGATCAACGCGCCCAGATCGCCCTCGGCCAGTTCTACGAAATTGGTCTCGACAACGCCAAGCCCTACAAGATCTGCGGCGGTCTTCAGGACAACTACACCTGGTGCGGCCCCTCAGCCACCACCTTCAGCCACGGCATCACCAATGAAGACTGGTACCAGGTTCAAGGCGGCGATGGCTTCTACGCCCAGATCGACCCTGAAGAACCCTGGATCGTCTACGCCGAATCACAAGACGGCAACCTCTCCCGTCGTGACCTCCGCACCCACGAAGCCCGCGCAATCCGTCCTCGCGAAGATAACGACACCATGGACCGGTTCCGCTTCCAGTGGGATTCGCCAATCACGATTTCGAAGCACGACCGCAAAACTCTTTACTATGGCGGAAACTTCGTCTTTAAGTCCACAGACCAGGGCGACAACTGGCGCCGTAACAGCCCCGACCTCACCACCAACACCGATCGCAACACCCTCTCGATCATGGGCAAAAGCGTTAGCGACCGCACGATGCTCGCTCGCAACGACGGTGTCGCCAACTTCCCCGCTGTCACCACACTCAGCGAATCCGCAACCCGCGCTGGCATCGTTTGGGCTGGCACCGACGATGGCAACCTCCATGTCACAACCGATGGCGAAACCTGGAAGAACGTCGTTGCCAACGTCCCCGGCGTCCCCAAGGGCACCTACGTCAGCCGCATCATCTCCTCACAACACAATCAGAGCACCGCCTACGTTACCTTCGATGGCCATCGCACCAACGACTTCGGCATCTACATGTACAAGACCACCGACTTCGGCAAGACCTGGAAAGCCATCAAGACCGGCATCCCTGAATCAGGCGGCGTCTTGAACGTCATCCGTGAGCACCCCAAGAACCCCAAGCTCCTCTTTGCCGGTGGCGAGTTCGGCTTGTATGTCTCCTTCGATGCTGGCGACACCTGGCAGGAATTCAAGAACAACCTGCCCCGTGTGCCGGTAGACGACATCGCCATCCACCCACGCGATAACGATCTGGTCCTCGGCACACACGGTCGCTCGGTCTGGATTCTCGACAGCATCTCGGCTCTTGAACAAGTCAAGGCCACACAAGATGCCGTGCAACTCTATGACGTCCGCCCGGCCATCATGTGGCGGCTGGCCCGCAAGCGTGGCTTTGATGGTCACGACATGTTCTTCGGCAAGAACCCACCTCTGGGTGCCATCCTCGATATCCACTTTGCCACCAAGCCCGACGCGAAAGACGTCAAGATTCGCATCCTCGACAGCGCAGGCAAGCTTGTCCGCAACATCCCCGCCCGCGGAGCCAACCTCGACGCCGGCCTCAACCGTATCGTGTGGAACCTGCGAATGGATCGCGCCGCGCCACCCACACCTCAGGAGATCGAACAGGCCAACCGCGCCGAAGAAGAAGGCAGCGGTGGCCAGGGCGGCAATGCCCTGCAGGGCCCCGGCGTTGATCCCGGCCAATACACCGCTGAGATCACACTCGGAAACACCAAGGTAACCAAGACCTTCGTCGTAGAAGAAGATCCTCGTATCACCTGGTTCAGTGACGCAGACCGCAAGAGCCGCCGCGTCGCAATCAATGAGTTGATGGAGCTATCGCGACGTGCCGCCGATCTTCGCAAAAAGTTCACCACTGTGGATACGGCTCTTAAAGGTGTTACTGATTCCTGGAGGCGCCCCGACGCCGCAAAGGCTCCAGCGAACCTCACCAAGCTGGCCGCTGATCTCAAGACGAAACTCGACGACATGCGTCCTAACTTCGCTAGTGGTGGCCGCGGCGGCCCTCCACCTTCGCCCGAAGAATTGAAAGAGCGCCTCGCAAAGCCCGAGCCAAAATTCCAGATCCCGGCTCTGGCCCAGCGCATCGCCCAGCTCACAAGCGGTATCGACAGCTTCTCAGCCGCCCCAGCCAAGTCACAACTCGATCAAATCGAGTTGACCAGAAAAGCGCTCGAAGCCGCAGCCCAGACCATCGACAAGCTCGTCAAAGAAGACGTGGCAGCTTTTAACAGCGCCATCAATGAAGCAAAGATTCCGGCGATCCACATTCCTTGAGCGCCTCCCGCTTTCAGCGGAAAATCTGCTCCAGCAGTACTGGGCTTACTGGGAATTGAAATTCAATCCTCTCCGCGTAAATCTACTACCGACGCAAATATCGAGTATGAAATTTTCTTTAAACTTCGGAAACACTTTATTTACCTCGATACTCGTACTTCTGTACAGCGACGCACCCTCCACCAGCGCGTCCATGTAGTTTCGATTGGAGAAGTAATTTAATGGTGAAGAACAATCCTATTTATGAGCATCCGGAACCGGGCTTGGATGCTGTGTGCGAACTTATACAATCCGCTAAAGCGGAATGCAGCATCCTCCGATACTCGGCTGGAAGTTGCAGTGATGACCGTCTCAATCAACTTCTGATCGAGATATCCAATGAACGTGGCTGCTTTGCTTTCGAACTGGAGGGCTACGTAGAAAGGCACGGGATTCAGCCCGCAGGCA
>JBKJUN010000706.1:0-3967 GCA_046590555.1 Bryobacter sp.
AAGCCTCACCAATGAAGGTGGACGTTATGTCACGCCCTTCCTTCCTCCCGGCAAATATTCCCTTCGCTTTGAAAAATCGGGCTTCAGACCCTTGACGCGTGACTCGATACGGCTCAGCGCGGTAGACCGTCTCAGCATCAATGTCAAACTCGAAGTCGGCTCCCTGAGCGAGAGCATCACCGTAACTGGCGAAATACCTTTATTGCAAACGGAGACGGCGCTCCGCTCTGGCACGATCGAGCAAAAGCTAATTTCAGACATCCCCACTGCCGGCCGCAATCTCTTCCAGTTTCAATACACCCTCCCCGGAGTAACCAAAAACAGTAACTACTGGGGAAACTATGAACTCTACGCCTTCGGCAACATCAACGCAGTGTCGATCAACGGTGGCCGCAGCGGTGAAAATGAAATTCTTCTCGATGGCATCACCTCCACCAGAGGAAGCCGCAGTGCCTCCTTCGCGCCTGGCTTGCAAGCCATCGAAGAAGTCAACATCATCACCAATACCTACGATGCACAGTACGGCCGCGTGGGCGGTGGCACGACATCGATCAACCTTCGATCCGGCACAAACAAGCTGCACGGCGAGCTCTTTGAATTTTTCAAGAACGACAAACTCAACGCCAATGGCTACTCTCGCAACGCCGTCGGCATTGCCCGCCCTCCCTATCGAAACAACACCTACGGGTTCCGGGTCGATGGCCCGGTCTTTATTCCGAAGGTCTTCGACGGCCGTAACAAACTCTTCTGGATGATCTCGCTAGAAGGGCTCCGCGAACGCAACCCACAGACACAACTTTGGACCGTTCCCACAGCAGACCAGCGCAATGGTGACTTCTCAAAGCTGGTCACCAACGCAAATCAACAGATTGCGATCTTCGATCCCTTGTCAACAAATGGCACAACCGCACGTCAGCAATTCCCCGGCAACGTCATTCCGCGCCAGCGCATCAATCCTCTGGCTTCCCGCGCTGTTGGATTCTTCCCGCTGCCCAATCGCGTCAGCGAAAGTCCAGACGGTCAGAACAACTACCTCTTCATAAACAGCTCACGAAACGAGTACGATCAATGGCTCGGCAAGATGGATTACGTCCTTAGCGCAAAGAGCCGCATCAATTGGCGCTATGGCCAGACGCCCTGGTTCAACCTCGCGCGCGTCCAGTGGGGCACCAACGCAGCCGAACCGTCCACCGAGGCTCCATCTACCCGCATCTCGCGAAATTGGGGCGCCGATTGGACCTACACGCTCGGGCCCTCCATGGTCTTCAATCTCCGTGGCGGTCTCGCGCGCTACGAAGGATTTTCCGGCAACACATTTGGCCGCGGCTTTAACCCCGCAGACCTCGGCTTTCCACAATCGCTTGCCAGCCAATTCGACGTACTGCAATTCCCGCGCTTCAACTTCTCGGGAAACAACTACTCCCCACTCGGCTCTACCAGAACGGCAAACTACGAGACCCAGGACACTTACTCCTTCCAGCCGAATCTGACCTGGATTCGTGGACGTCAGTCCTGGAAGTTCGGTGCTGAATTCCGCCGCTACAATTCCAACAACCACAACCCCGGCTCGGCTAGCGGCAACTATACCTTCGGTCGCAACTGGACGCAGCGCGACCCACTACGCGCCGACGCTACCAGCGGCAATGAAATGGCCACCTTCCTCACCGGCACCATCACATCGGGCAATGTCGAAAAGAACGTTTGGCCCGCCTACCGCAACGACTACATGGCTTTCTTTTTCCAAAACGACTGGAAGATCACGCGCACGCTCACGCTCAACCTGGGCTTCCGTTGGGACTATGAAGCTCCCATCGTCGAGCGTTACAACCGGCAAGTTCGCGGCTTCGCCTTTGATCAGGCCAGCCCATTGCAATCACAAGTGCAAGGGCTCCAGCTCAAAGGCGGTTTGCTCTTTGCCGGCGCAGACGGTGCCAATCGTGAAGCCTTCAAACGGGACCTTAATAACTGGCAGCCCCGTGTTGGGATGGCCTGGCAGTTCTTGCCCAAATGGGTCTTCCGCGCCGGCTACGGCTTGAGTTACCTCGGGCAAAATGCCAGCGGTGCGGACACTGGGTTTAGCCGTCCCACCGCAATCATCCCCAGTCTTGACGCCAACTTGACACCAGCCAGTTTCATTAACGACCCCTTCCCCACCAGTCTTTTCCCCTCCGGCCTGCTACAACCCATTGGCGCTACTCAGGGGCTTTCAACAAACCTCGGTCTCGGAGTCGGAGCTCAGTATCTAGACCGCCCACTTCCTTATTCGCAACAGTTCTCAGCCGGTTTCCAGCACACCTTTTTCAATTCCTGGCTGATGGACGTAAGTTACTCCGGCAACTTGACCAAAAAGCTGCCGGTATCGGTGAACCTGAATTTTATACCTGGTGCTGATCTCACCCGCCTGCCTGTGGCCGAACGCGCTGCATTCTTCAATGCACCGGTAGCAAACCCGCTGAGTGGCAGGCTCCCTGGCAGCGCCATCAATGGCGCAACAGTGCCTCGCTCCACTTTCCTCAATCCCTATCCGCACTTCAGCCAGGTCGGCATCAGCAATGTTCCGATTGGCTCGCAGAATTACCATTCGCTGCAGTCTCGTGCCACTCGTCGGTACGCTAATGGCTTCACGTCTCAAATCTCGTATACCTGGTCTAAAACTCTTGAGAGCGTTTCGCTTCTCAACGCCCAGGACACCGATGTCGCCAATCTGCTCAATACCCGCCCTGAGCAGCGCTTGCAGCAGTTCGACATTCCTCACACCTTCTCCGCCATCGTTACTTACGAACTCCCCTTCGGCAAAGGCAAGAAGCTGCTTTCCGGTATCAATAAAGCGGGCCAGGCCCTTGTAGGCGGCTGGAATCTGAACGTCCAATACATGATTCGCAGCGGTGGTCCTTTCGACTTCCCCAATGCTGCGCCACTCACGAATCGCAGCGCCAAGCTGACTGAAGACCAACGTAACGAACTCGCCAAGAAGGCCGGACGCAGCGAGTTCAATCCCTTCTTCGACAAATACTATGACGTCACTCTATTCCCGCGTCAGGCGCAAGCGCCCTTCACGCTGCGGGACTTTCCCACCCGCTTCGCCGATGTCCGCAGCCGCCATCTGGAAAGCTGGGAGATCTCGGCCTACAAAGAATTTCGCTTCTTCGAAAAAGTCCGTTGGCAGATCCGGGCCGACTTCCAGAACGCCCTCAACTACGCTTACTTCGCACAACAGGCCAGCAACAATGTCACTGACCCTCGCTTCGGTCAGCTCAACCCGGCACAGAACAACCAGACTCGCCAAGTCGTGCTCGTGATGAAAATCCTGTTCTAGGATCACAATAGGGAAGTGCTTCGCTTCAGTGCCTGGATCCTCTTCGCTTCTCTTGCTTTGTCGCAGGACCTGAAGCCACTCTTTAATAACCGCTCAGGATCAGCCCTTGTATACGATCTAAAGGCTGCAAAAACCATTGCCTTTTGGAATCAACCCCGAGCCAACACTTTGCCCCTGCGGCCTGGCTCAGTCCTGAAGCCGTTTACCCTTGCAGCCTTCATTGAAGCCGGCCTTTACAAGGCATCCTTGAAGGCACCCGAAGCTCTCGCCTATTCAAACAACGAGTTCTTCGATCAACTCATCGCCCGTATGGAAGCCGCCGATCTGGAACGGGGTTACGCTCGCTTTGGCCTCAACTATCGAGCACCCACACTAACGCTGAATGATCTGCTTAACGCCACCAAGCGCCTTATCGTCCGTCATCGCGAAGAGCGCCTCCGCCCGATCTTCGCTGGCATGGAAGAAGCAGTGAGCTATGGCACAGCCAGACTGGCCGCCATCCCTGCAACCACTATCGCAGGCAAGACCGGCACCACCAGCACCTCGGCTGTTTTCATTGGCTACGCCCCTGCCGCACAACCGCGCTATCTCCTCGTGCTCCATCTCGACTCAGGCTCAGGCGGTGGCGATGCCGCCCCTTACGCAGCCAAA
>JBKJUN010000679.1:0-3363 GCA_046590555.1 Bryobacter sp.
GCTGACGACAGGGCCAAAGATCTCTTCCTGGAAGATACGCATTTTGTTGTGGCCCTTAAAGACGGTGGGCTGCACGTAATAGCCGCCAGCCATTTCTCCTTCAAACACTGCGCGACCGCCCCCAGTGAGAATTTCAGCGCCTTCCTGCTTGCCGATGTCGATGTAAGAAAGTATCTTTTCCAACTGCTCGCTGGAGGCTTGCGCGCCAAGCATGGTGTCTGAGGCGAGCGGGTTCCCCTGTCGGATGGCTTTCACGCGTGGAAGCACTTTCTCCATGAAGCGATCGTAAATGGACTCATGGATGAGTGCTCGCGATGGGCAGGTGCAGACTTCACCCTGGTTGAGAGCAAAGAGCACGAAGCCTTCGATCGCCTTGTCGAGGTAGGCATCGTCTTTGCTCATGACGTCTTCGAAGAAGATGTTGGGACTCTTGCCGCCGAGTTCGAGCGTTACCGGGATCAAGTTCTGCGATGCGTACTGCATGATCAGGCGGCCCGTGGTTGTCTCGCCAGTGAAGGCAATCTTGGCGATGCGGGAACTTGAGGCCAGTGGCTTGCCGGCTTCAAGGCCAAAACCGTTGACGATGTTGAGAACACCGGGAGGAAGCAGGTCTCCAATCAGTTCCATCCAGACCAGGATGGATAGAGGAGTCTGCTCGGCTGGCTTGAGCACAATGCAGTTACCTGCGGCGAGAGCTGGCGCGAGCTTCCAGGTGGCCATCAGGATGGGGAAGTTCCAGGGGATGATCTGGGCCACTACGCCGAGAGGCTCGTGATAGTGATAAGCCACGGTGTTTTCGTCGATCTCTGAGATGGAGCCTTCCTGCGCACGGATAGCGCCAGCGAAGTAGCGGAAGTGATCGATGGCAAGAGGAATGTCGGCTGCCATAGTTTCACGGATCGGCTTGCCGTTGTCCCAGGTTTCGACTGTGGCGAGCATCTCGAGGTTTTGCTCCATACGTTCGGCGATTTGCTCGAGAATGCGAGCACGGCGAGCGACGGGGGTTTTGCCCCAGGCGCGACGGGCAGCGTGTGCGGCATCGAGCGCACGGTCAATGTCAGCGGCATTGGAGCGAGGGATCTCGCACAGTACCTTGCCAGTGATGGAGGTCGTATTTTCGAAATAGCTTTGAGACAGCGGCGCAACCCATTCGCCGCCGATGTAATTTTCGTAGCGATGTTTGAGGTTGATCTGCATGCCGCCGAGGCTGGAGTGGTGGGTGGACATTGAGGTAGATCCTTGGTGTTTATCGCGGAGTTCAAACGTGGCTTGCTCCGCCGTTGATGATTCTATACTCTTCGCGACTAGCCGTAATATGATGAGAGATCTTCGAGGCAAACTTATGAGCGATTCACTTTCCAGACGATATTTTTTCTACAGTGCGCTATTGACCAGTGCGGTTCCTGCTGCGGGATATGGCAGCGTCCCTTCGCTTCGGGCTCTGGGCTACAAGCCGTTCTACAGCAAGCTCAATGTTGCTGCCATTGGCTGCGGGGGGCAGGGTGGTGTGATCTTGAACCAGGCTGCCCAGACCGAGAACATCGTTGCCATGTGTGATGTCGATCTGGATCGAGGTGCCGCGAATCTGAAGAAGTTCGAGAAGGCGCCGCTCTATCGCGACTTCCGGGTGATGCTCGATAAAGAAGGCAAGAACATTGATGCCTGCACGATTGCGATCCCTGACTTTATGCACGCAACGGTTGCGTTGGCTTGCATGCAGCGGGGCAAGCACGTTTACCTTGAAAAGCCGTTGACTCGCACAGTTTGGGAAGCGCGTTTGCTGGCCGATGCCGCTGTGAAGTACAAGGTGGCGACGCAGATGGGAAACCAGGGCTTTTCGCATGAGTCCCATCGCACGGCAGCTGAAATTCTCTGGTCAGGAGAAATCGGGGATGTTACGGAAGTGCACGTTTGCGTGACACCGGGTACTCACCCAACGGGCTTGCAGGCACCGCCGCCTGAGGCAAGCGTGCCCGCCAATCTCGACTGGCAAGCCTGGCTTGGGAATTCTCCGATGCGTGCATTCAGCCCGGATTATGTCCCATACAACTGGCGCGGTTTCTATGATTTTGGAACTGGCCAGATTGGCAATTGGGCAACTCACACGGCTGGGCCAGTGCACCATGCCTTGATGCTGGGTGCGCCTACCAGCGTCGAGTGTGTGTCGCAAACGAACCCGAGCAAAATCACTTTCCCGGATCGTGCCATCATTCGCCTCGACTTCCCCTCGCGTGGAGACATGCCGCCGGTGAAGGTGTTCTATCACGACTCGGCTCGCTCCACTGACCCGGATGTGTATCGCGTGCCGGGAATGGAAAATGAGACGATTCTGCCTCCTCCCAACAACTTGACTTCGAAGGGACGGCCCATGGGTGGCCGTCGCGAGGGTGGGCCACCGGCCGGTCCTCGTCCGGCACTGGCCCCTGGTGCTCCACGCATGGGAGCTGGTGGCCCCGGTGTTCGCGTATTTGGAGGGGATCGTGGTGGTCCTGGCAAGGGGTTGCTTACTGGCAATGGTGCTGTGTTTATCGGCACGAAGGGAATCATGGCCACGGTGGAACGTGGTGAAGGTGTATGGCTTCTGCCTGCCGCTCGCTGGGCTGAATATGTATTGCCACCGCAGGTTCTCACCCGCTCTCCGGGGCATATGGCGGACTGGATACGGGCGGCTAAGGGCGGGGATCCTGCATGTTCGCACTTCGGAATCACGGGCCCCTACGCAGAATGGCTTGCTCTGGCCGCGCTTGCGTTCCAGGTTCCAGGCAAGCTGGAATGGGATAGCAAGCTGCTTCGATTCACCAATAGCGTGGCTGCCAACAAGTTGGTGAAGCCTAACTTTCGCCCAGGTTGGGAGCTCAAGCTTTAGATTCGTCTTGAAGGCGCAAAGCTGAGGAATTGTGCCATATGAGAGCCTGCGAAAAGTCGTTCCATCGAATGCTTAGCGAAGTCAGTCTTGACAGCTAAGAGACGCGTTTGCTGTAATGGAAAGGTCAGCGTTCCTCGGTAGCTCAATGGTAGAGCATTCGGCTGTTAACCGAAGGGTTGTAGGTTCGAATCCTACCCGGGGAGCCATTCTTTTTTCCTTCCTTTTTATCCTCTTCTTTCTCTCTTCACTGTTTTATCATTTCATCCTTGAGCGCTGCGTTTTGGCTCTTTAATTGCTTTTCTATGAAGGCGGCTTTACCCTCATGGGTCTAGCGGCGGATTGCCCAACGAGTGGGCTTGGAGAATCCGCCGCCGAACACAATTCGGGCTTTGGTTGATTTTTTATCGGATCTGGCAGGATGTCAAAGAGCAGGCCCGGTGTTGTTGCCGAGTGGGGTTACGGGTGGAAGTTGGACGCTGGACGCTGGTTTAGGCAGC
>JBKJUN010000736.1:0-3337 GCA_046590555.1 Bryobacter sp.
CTTCGCGACGCACCCCTTGTAGGCCGCGGCGGTGACCTCGGTCTTGTCGATGCAGTACGAGTCGAGCGTCACGCGGTGCGCGGGCGACCACAGGTCGTAGCCGCCGGCCTTCTCGTCGGAGCCCATCGTGAAGCGACCGCCGGGGATGAGCGCCATGCCGTCGGGGCAGAGGCCCGGCGTCGTCGTGGCCGAGCCCGTCGTCGCAGGGGTCGCGCCGCTGGCGCTGGCGACGGGCGCCGAGCCCGACGTCTTACGGCCAGAGAGCATGCTGCGGACGGTTGCTATTTGGTCTTCGATGCGCTTGCGCTGCATTTCGAGACCTTCAAGAGCTGCGGCGAGAAGTGCCGGATCTTGCATTTGTGATGAGGGACGAGCCATTTTTATTCCTTATTTTTGTTTTGTTACTGCTTGACCACAGCATATCAGAATAACTTTCTCGAATCGAGCAAGATCGTAACAGGACCATCATTCAACAACGACACTTTCATATGAGCCCGAAACTTGCCCTTGCTTACTGCTATACCCCGCTGGCTGACTCTTGATACCAGTTGCTCAAAGAGGCGTTGTGCTTCAACCGGCAGTTCAGCGCCGTCGAAAGAAGGCCGGTTACCTTTGCGCACATCGCCAAATAGAGTAAATTGACTCACCAGCAGAACCGCCCCGCCGCTTTGAGAAACGTTGAGATTCATCTTGCCTTCGCTGTCTTCGAAGATGCGCAGCTCGCATAATTTGTTAGCCATAAGCAAAACATCTGCTTCTGTATCTCCTTTTCCCACTGCAGCAAGTACCAGCAATCCCGGGCCGATCAAAGAGATTAATTCTCCTTCAACATTGACGCTGGCAGAGAGGACACGTTGCACGACTGCCCTCATTGCCCCGGCTCCTGACTAATAGAATCCGCATAGATCTGAAGGCGGCGCCGGAAGCCGGCTTCGCTAAATAGCGATTCCAGTGGCTGCGAGACGCGGCGGCGCCAGTTGGGGGCCTCACTGGTGGTGCCGGGCAGATTTTGTTGCTCGCTCTCTCCGGTAAGTTCTTCGAGATTGAGCAGTCGTAACTGTGAGGGTGTATTCGAAAGGAAACGGCAGAGCGCCGCGAAGAAAACCTGTGGATTCGCTTCTTCAGGGCTCAGTTGAAATGCCTCGCGAAGTCTCGCCAGCGCATGTGTGCGAGCTTGTCGCGAGGGGGCGAGTTCTGATGCAGGCAGCATTCCTGTATTTACGCGGGCATCGAGATCGTCTCCAGTCAACCATCCATCGAAAGTTGGTAGATCGTGCGTGGTGAAGGAAGCAATGGCATCGCGTGGATAGTCCCCGGCGGGCCTAAAACTGTCACCATTGCGCTCAAAAAGAATGAGCCGATAGCTGAGTATCTGGAATTGGTCGAGTGCTTTACGAAAGTAATCGGGAACGGTCCCGAGGTCCTCACCCACCACAATAAATTTGTTCCGCTGGCTTTCGAGGGCAAGGATGCGCAGTAAGTCTTCAAAATGGTCTCGCACGTAGGCCCCGTCACGAGCACTCATCCGATCTGGAATCCAGTACAGCCGGGCCAGACGCATGACATGGTCAAAGCGTATGGTGCCGCCATGGCGAGCGGCACAGCGGATCGCCTCAATGGAGTATTCGTAGCCAGAGTCAGCGTGGCGCTGTGGATGGAGCGCGGGGAAGCCCCAGTCCTGCCCATTCTCGTTGAAGTCGTCTGGAGGCGACCCGACTCTCACGCGAGGGGCAAAGAGATCCTGATAAGCCCAGTAATCGGCTCCGACGCGATCTGTTGCGAGGGCGAGGTCATGATAGAGGCCGAGCGAGTAGCCAGACTCGATCAGGGACTGGTGTGCGGTCGAAATCTGCTGATCGAGGCGCATCTCGATGAATGCGTAGAAGTCGATTTGACTCGCCAGTTGGTTTCTCAGCGACTGGCTTTCCTTGCTGCCCGGGGACTGATACTCCGCCGGCCATTGATGCCAATGCCAGGCATCGGGGTTGCGCTGGTGGAAGTAGCGGTCAAATGCCATGTAAGTGCAGTAGTTTTCCAGCCACGGGCCGCGTGAGCTTCTGAACTGATCAAGCTCTGTGCGCGAGCCTCGCTTGAATTCACGGTAGAGCAGGAGAAGGAAGAAGGTCTTGAGTTTGGCAACCTGTTCATATTGGACAAATTCGGAACTTCGTAGCTTGGCCAGTACCTGCTGAAAATGCGCACTCGCTACGATCTGTCTTGCCACGCTCGAATGAGTGAACTCAGGGGTTGCTTCGATATCGAGATAGAGCAGATTATGAGTAAAGATACTCAACGGAAGATAAGGGCTGGTGTTGTATGGTGTGCGGTTATGAATGGAGTGGAGTGGGTTGAGTGCGATGAAGTCGACCGGGGCTCGCTCGGCCAGTCGCATGGCGAAGTTGCGCAGGTCACTTAGATCGCCTGCGCCCCAGTTCCGTTCGCTGCGCAGTGAAGGTAAAAAACAATTGATGCCATTGGCGGGATGTTTGAGAGCAGGAAAGTGGCATTGGTCGGGGGCTAGAATCCAGCGAATGCGCTTGCTGCGTTGGCTCGACTTGATTGTGAGCCAGTGGTAGCCGGGAATGGCAAGCCCCTCTAGGCTTGGGTCACTTGTTGTGCAGACGCTTTCTGAGCCGTTTTCCCATTCGATGTATAGCGTAACTACTTCGGCTGCTTCCTCAATCCCGAGTTGTAGCTGTAGTTTTGCCAGGGGATGGTTCACGCTTTCAACAAGAGTTTCTGTCCGAATGAGCTTCTTTGCCTGTCTAGCCTCCTGAGCGGATACAGCGGCCAGGGTTTGCGCTTCGTCTTCGAGTGAAATTGGCTGGCCAGTAAGAGACTCAATGATCGCAGTGGCGGTTGCCGCGTCTACTTGCCGCTGGTGGCCCCAGATGGTCTGGTATTGAAGTTCGAGGCCAAGTTGTTGGGCGAGGCGGGCGGCCGCGCCGGTTTGTGAATCGTGTTCGTTCAGAAAGAGTGCTCCCTCTCTATTCTAGGAAGCATGGGATAATGCAGGCATGGAGAATCGTACTAATCTCGGCGCTGCCCCAGCGGATTTGTTTACCCGTGTGGATCAGGAGTTCTCCGAAAACGACGGCGACGGCATCATCACTACGACGCTCGACAATGCCATCAACTGGGCTCGTAAGAATTCGATCTGGCCGATGACATTTGGTCTGGCCTGCTGTGCCATCGAGATGATGGCGATGAGCGCCTCCCGCTATGACATCTCGCGCTTTGGGGCAGAAGTTTTTCGCGGATCTCCTCGCCAGTCCGACTTAATGATTATTGCCGGTCGTTTGTCCAACAAGATGGCACCCGTAGCTCGTCAGCTTTA
>JBKJUN010000976.1:0-24823 GCA_046590555.1 Bryobacter sp.
GACTTCGACAAGGCCGCACCCGGCTGCGTGATTGGCGAGACCCGGTAGGTTTTAGCAGCGGTATTGATTGTTGTTACGGTTTGCGCATCAAGGTCAGAAATAATGATGTTCGACCCGGTGTCGATCTTCATCCTGTTCCCCTTGATCTGGTGCCTGGTGACAGCGCCTGCTGCCGGGCCGGCACCTTTGATGGTTGTGATGTAGCTGAAGTCGGCGCGGCCTGAAGCCGCCAAAACCAGCATAAGAATTGGAATGCGCATAAGGGAACTTAGATCTCTCCGACTGCTCTTTGAATCAAACTGCGTGACACCGATTGTATGCCTGTGTGCTCCATGTAGTTGGTGCTCATATCGAGAAAAGCAGCCAACAAGTCTAATTTGCTCTCGCTAAAATCAATCACTCCGCGCATCTGATCCAGGACCCTATCGAGGGTGATGCCACGATCTGATGCGAAAGTCGCGAGATACGAATGGAAGCTGCCGAGGCCGCTCTTAATAAAGGGCAGCGCTTCACCTCCAGGAATCACACCGGCGATTCCTTGGTATATCGGGCTTTTGGTCAAATCATCCGCGCTCCAGCCGGAGGCGGAATCCATGAGCTTTTGCGCAAAGTCCGGGCCCAATGGAATCAAGCCATCAAACACTGCGATACCGCATAGGCGTATCAGGTTCTCCTTCTCGTAAGACTTAACGGCACCCATAAAGTCAGAAATGCTATCGCCGGGGAAACCATTGGTATAGCAGAAGGCCACCATCTCGGCGACAATTTTTAGCCCGAGGTCGACCGTCTGGGCCTGGTCTTCCTTGGGCGTCAACTTTGAGAGGAAGCTCAGCATCGCCACCTTCTCTCCCAACATGTGAGCCATCGCCGAGAGGCCCACCTTGCCACCCGCGCTATCCACCAATTGATAGATCGAGATAGCGCGTTGGTATCCTTCATTCGGATCAGCGTAGAGCGTCAGCGCCCGCTGCCTTACCTGGCCAATAAAGCCTGCATCCGACTCGCCAGTGACATAACGGATTGTATTGTCAAAACCAGTCGTGTTCTGCCACTGCCCTGGTGCCGCAAAATCCAGCAACCCAAGGACTCGAACGGTCATCCCGCTTGTGGGTAATTCGTCGACAAGTTGGTCGATTGCTTTGCTCATTGTTTGAGGCCTCCGAGTTGAAATTGATTGAGCCAGGATTCGCGATCCTGCGCCGTAAAACTGGGATCGATAGACCGAACCTGCACCTGGTAACGATTGGCAACTAATATCGCGGTGCCTAGAGAGCCAACCGTTGCCGACGGGTGACCGGCAATCGTGCGGGCACCTGGCTTGAACTTATCGCGGGCGCTGGGATTGGAGTCGGTGTCTGAAATTGAGAGCTGAGCCAGCTTCTTGCCATCCTTGAGAAGATCGGCCTGGGCATAACCCTCCTTTTCCTGGGTGAACTGCACGGTGAGTCCGGCAGCTGATTTGGGGAATGCACCGTTGAAGTTCTTGCCAGGAGCTATCTGTGGCTCTGGTGCCGACCGGGAACAGTAAGCTAGCGCAAGCATCAGGAGCAGGGCTAGAAGAAGTGCAATTTTTTTCATTGTGAGTACTTGTGACTTATACTATCGTTTTGGAACCCAAAGACATGTTTCCTTCGGATCACAGACTCGGAGACACGGTGGACGATTTCTGTGTCAAGTGTAAACGAATCACCAACCACAACATCGTTTCGTTGGTGGGCACGACCCCTGCAAAGGTGCGTTGCTGTACCTGCTACGGGGATCACGACTTTCTGAACCAAGTCGCCCCTCCCCCAAAACCACGCAAGGCAGTCGGCTAATTAACTTTTGCCGAGATCGTTTTGTAGCTGCTTCACTACGGCATCTTTGCCAGACTGGTCGATTTCCTCATCGAGCCTGCGCAGAGCTACGCCTACGATGTCGCGATGATGGAGCCGGCTACCAAGTTGCTCATCGCTCGAGAGCTTGAGCCAGATTTCGTGCAGCAAATCGACATCTTCAGGCCATAGCCGCGGTGGGTGTGGGCCAAGATTGACGAAGACGCTGGTGCGACTCTCGGCAATGATCTCGAGTGAAAATGGATGCTTCGGGTCGGGCAGGCCTTCCCAGGCAAGTCCGATTCTACGGGCCAATTCTTCGCTCTCCATCTTGGCACTTACTCCAGATACGAGGCGAGAAGCCTTTAGCTTGTGAGCAGTCTGCACCATTGCCTCGAAGGGATCCACCGCAGGAACCACAACGAGGTCCACGTGCTTACCTTCTTTCTCCGCTACTTCAACTACTTTTGAAAAGAGTTCCTGCTCGTAGCTGGTGAAAAGTTGCTCCTGGGAAAGATCATGTTCGCCAGTACCAATTGCGACGGGCCGAACGGTCATTACGACGATGTCATGGCGACGCAGGTTGGTCTTCTCCAAAACCTTCTTCAGGTGCTCCATGTTGCGCCAACCACGAACGGCTACAAGAACACATCCGGGGCGTGCTTCAAGACTTTCTGACGTGACCTCAACCTGATGTTCGAGATTAAACTGTTCAAGCCCCTTTTCCTTGCGCTTCTGCTTCTGCCGGTTGACGTATTCGCTCACCGTAAAGAGAAGGAATAGAACTACCGTGAAAGTGATTCCATAAACAGTGGCCACCTTCTTTGAAATCAGGTTGGCGATCGCGATCAGAAAGAGTGATGCCGTCATCGCGGCAAGGCCAAAGGGAATTTCCTTACCGGCAATTTTGAAATTGAAAGGGAACTTGTATTCCTGGTCGTGACGCTGAAAGCGAAGGGCAAGAACGCCAAATGCCTTCATAAAGAAGCTCCAGACAACACCAAAAGCGTATGCTTCACCAAGAAGGATGACGTCACCACGCGAACCGATAATCGTGAGGATCTGGAGAATTGTGATCAGGTGAATGATGCGGGCGCTAGTGCCGAATTTCCTGTGCGGCTTGCGGAACCACTTCAGCAAAACACCATCCTCGGCCACCCGGTTCAAAACACCATTGGCACCAATAATCGAAGTATTGACCGCACCGCTCAAAATCAATGTTCCGACAATTACAACAAAAATGTGGAATGCGTACTTGAGCAACGGATCGCCTTCAAGGCTCATCGCCATGCCGCCAATCAGGTTGTCGTAGTACTTGGGGCGAATCGCGTCAGGGATAATCATGACAGCGAGTAACGAAATAAGGCCTGTTGAGATCACCGCATAGAAACAAACTATGTTGCCGGTGATCTTCAGATTCTTCATCTTGGGATAAGCAATTTCGCGATAGACCTGAGCGAGGGTCTCAAAGCCGCTCATCGCGAGTAGACTGTGCCCAAAAGCGATCAAGAGCCCAACGGCGGCAATGTTCGGCCAGAAGCTTCCTTCAAACCAGCCCAGTGATTCTTTGGTGAAGCGGAGATTCTCGATGGTTGGCGCGGGCGGTAGAGGTGCCCCACCGCGCACGATGATTGTGTAGACGCTCCAGATCATCAGCATGACCACCATCACAGTGGTGATTTGCATGATGCGCAGAGCCTTTTGGGAACTCTCGTGGATGCCCTTGATGTTCGAATACCAGAAATAGAGCGTAACGATCACGCCGAAGGCCGCCGCAAACATTGGCGGGTCTACGTGATAGCCATTGCCCATCTTCTCGAAGGTTTCGTTCAGAAGATGCCCCAGATACTGCCCTGCAGCGACCGACGAAATGGGCCCCGTAAGAATGTAATCGACGATCAGCGCGCTCACGCTGACTTTGGCCATCATCGGGCCGAGGGCATCGCGGACAACAACGTAAACGCCGCCGCGAACAAACATGCTGCAACTCTCCATGTACACGCTGCGAACAGCGAAACTGTAGAGCATCACGGCAAGGATGAACCAGGGAGCAGTCTTGCCAATGGCCTGTTCTGCAATGCCACCGATATAGAACATGGTAGAAGCCATGTCGCTGAGTACGATTGCGGCACCGCGCCAGAAGCTGATGAAAGAGAGGGCTACAGTTGTGGCGACGACTACTCTGGTTGTAGTGGAACTATGAGAGGGCGGGTCAGGAGCGGGGATGGACATAATTTGCAAACCGAGTGATCAGCTCGCAACTTTTATTCTAGGCTGAAATCGATGGCACTGGAAGCGGGTCGCGAATTGGCAAAGAGAATTGTCGAGCGCTTACAAGGCGCTGGACACACAGCCTACTGGGTGGGCGGCTGTGTCCGTGACCAGTTGCTGGGGCTCGAACCCAAAGACTTCGACGTCGCAACTTCGGCAAAACCTGAGGAAGTTTTGGATCTTTTCCCTCGATCACAACTCGTCGGTGCAAGCTTCGGTGTCATCTTGCACGACGGGGGTATAGAGATCGCAACTTTCCGCTCTGAGGGAAATTATCGGGATGGGCGAAGACCAGAAGAAGTTCGCTATGAAACCGAAGCCGCCCTCGACGCAACACGCAGGGACTTCACCATTAACGCCGTCTTCTACGATCCGATTCGCAATGAAACGATCGACTTCGTTGGTGGAAAGGCAGATCTGGCAGCCGGTGTGCTTCGTGCCATCGGCGACCCTCACTTGAGATTCGGCGAAGATCACTTGAGACTGCTTCGCGCGGTGCGCTTTGCCGCCCGCTTCGGCTATACAATTGAGTCGCAAACGCACGCGGCAATGATCGGAATGGCTCCACTGATCGTCAAGATCGCCGGCGAGCGGCTGCATGACGAGATGCGCCGGATATTGACAGGCCCCAATCTAGATTTGGCCTGGAAGCACTTGAAGGAGACAGGCCTCCTGCGCGAAATGATTCCCGAAGCTGAGGCAGGCTCCCGGCTCACAAAACTGAGAGGGAAGGTGAGTGTGTCGCTAGCTTGGGCCGCGTTGCTTGAAGGGGTCGAAGATGCCCGCCCTGTCTACCGCCGCTTCCGGTTCTCCGACGAAGAACGCCACGACTGCGCAGATCTCCTGGCAAACGAGCATCGATTCCTGTCTTTACAGCAACTGCCTACATCAGACTTGAAGCGATTCTTGCGGCTAGCCAGGATTAGCGACCACCTGGAACTGCACAGGGCAGCTCATGGCGAGACCGATGCCTATCGATTCGCAAGCCAGAAGCTCAATGACTGGGGGCCGGAAGTGCTACACCCGACGCCATTGATTGACGGCCGCGACCTCATCGCGCTCGGACTTCAGCCGGGCCCGCGCTTCAGCCAGATCCTGAGAGAAGTAGAAGATGCCCAACTGGAGGGTCGCATCCATTCAAAAGAAGAAGCCTTACAGCTAGCTGTCTCTTAGCGCTGCCGTCATGTCCATGCCAAAGGCCGTCATCGCACCATCTACGGGGATCACTGCTCCAGTGAGATAGCTTGCGACAGGCATACACAGAAAGGCCACCACAGCGGCGATCTCTTCCGGTTGGCCAATTCTACCGAGTGGCGTTCGCTCTTCAATCACACGCATCGCTCGTTCACTAATCTGAATCTTGGCCGTCAATGGAGTCGCCACCCAACCCGGTGCAACCGTGTTTACGCGAATCTTGTCCTTGGCCCATTCAACGGCAAGATAGCGGGAGATGTGTGCCGCCGCAGCCTTAGTCATAGCATAGGCAGCCCCCGAGCCAACCGAAACTGCACCCGCAACGCTACCAATGTTCACCACGCTGGCGCGGCCACTTTTCTTGAGCCTGGGATGCAACAACCTTGACAGCTCATGCATACTCGTTGAGTTTGTCCGTTGTACAAATTCAAAGTCTTCGAGACTGAACTCAATTGTTGGCTTGCGAATATTTATACCCGCGTTATTGACCAGAATGTCGAGGCTGTCCCAATCTGCAGGGAGTGACGCGATCACAGCCGCACGGCCCACCTCGGTTGCAACATCGGCGACAACGCCTCCCAGGCTTTCCTCAAGCGAGGCGCTCACCACCGTTGCCCCATGACGCCTGAGCTCTTCCACAATCGCAAGACCAATCCCACTGGAGCCACCTGTCACCAGGGCCCGATAACCGTTGAGATTCCATTGATTCATTTTGAGTTTGTCTTTCGCCATGTAGAGTCTGCTGCACCGAGGCTCACCAGATTGGCAACAATCCGGGCAGCCCCAGGTACGGCAAAGGGAAGCTGCCGGTACCAGGCCAGCGAGCAATAAACATAGAGGCCTTTGCCGTAACGAGCCTGCATCCAGACACCACGCTGTGGCGGCTGCCCCTGATCGTGTGTCTCAATCATTGGCTGCCATTCTGGGGCCCATGTTGCAAAAAACTTCGAGCCCCGCTGTTCCACCCAGCCTTCGAAATCGGCCTTCGTAATGCGATTGGGCGATTCAAATACTACATCGTTGGGAGCAAGAATCGTAACAGGAGCATCCTCCTCGCTGGTCTCCTCAGCCCCACGCCCCTGCGTGTAAGGGAAGGGGCCAAAATTCTTGTCGTATTCCTGGGTCTGATACTGAACGATCAGCGCCCCGCCCTTGTTGACGTATTCAAGCAGCCTCGCGTTGTGCCGCTTCAGATCCTCCCTTGCAGCATAGGCTCGAATGCCAATCAGGATCGTCGAATACTGAGATAGATCCCCCGTTGCCAGAGTCGATTCATTGAGCAGATCCACAGGAATTCCCAACTGCCGCAACCCCTCGGGCATTTCGTCACCACTGCCCATAATGTAGGCAACCTTAAGCCCGGCTGCGATCTTCACATCCACGGCTCGAAGTGCATGAATCGAAGGCTGGCTCCAGTAGAGAACACGAAAGCCGGGTTGGGTGATCGACTGAAAGCTAGCACTATACTCGAGGTCTCCTATCTTGGCCACCGCAGTGATCGGATAGTCCTGCGATGCAAGCCGCTCGGGCAAACGGAGCCGCAATTGGACACGGGCTTCTTCTTTTTCTTTGGCGAGGTCAAAGCTCGGAGCATTCCCGATCAGGCTAAAGCCAGCAGGCAAGCGCAATTGCAGTTGACCTTTTTGTCGAAGCATCGACAAGTTACGAATCGTAACGCTCAGTTCGTATTCCCGCTTGCCGATCGGTGCCAGCCCGAAGCTGCTCTCGAACTGCACGCTGACGGGAGGTCCGATCGCAAGTGCCTGCCGTTGAGCTCCGATTCGCGGATCGACACTGCTTGTTTCGAATTCAGACTCCAGTGTGACTTCACTCCCTCGATAGCTAAAAGTAGCCGTTGCCCGGATCCCAGAATCTGGAGCAACCCTACCGGGCAACTTCGAGTCGCTCAGTTGATACATGGCATCGCGTACCGATGGCCGGCTCCAAAATGCGGAGGTCGCCTTGGCGTCACTCAATATCCGCAGCTGATAAACGCCGCTAGCATCCGGCTTACGGATTTCGATCGGCCCCTTTGCTCCATAGGTAATCCCATCCACTTTCGTATTCCCGCGTTGATGCAACACCATGCGAGCCTTCAACGCCTGCCCAGGTTGCGCCACCTGCAGAGTCTCAATCGGACGAAACATCGCAAAGGGCCCAGTGATCGGTTGATCGGGTTCAATCAGTGCTTCAAACTCAAGCCCGAGCGATAGAGCGAGCGCCTTTGCAAGAAGCTTCCTGCGCTCAGGCAACCGTTGCCATGCATGTGCCAACTGTGGGGCGAGTCCTTCAGGGTCGAGCGGATTAAAGAGCCTCACCAAAGCAGCAACGTTGTCGTCCTCGACCTTGTGGGGAACACGGTCCAGCACCGAAGTCTCCGACTCAGCCAGACCAACATTCGACCCTTCAAGTTTTAGATAAGCCCACACCGGCCCAGGCCGCGGGATGTTTCCCGCCATGCCCTGACTGCGATGCCAGCGATAGCCATCGCGGCCAATCTGCGCATAACTGCGACCCAGCACTGCATCGTATTCACCCGTGTTGATCTTGAGCGTCACCGGCTCACCCTCGCGCCAATTCGTTGTGTAGAGCTTGAGCGGCCGCCAGTCTGTCATTGCACTTTCGCGAAATGCACGCTTGGCCATACGGCCCGCAGTCTGATGATGACCATGGCCATCCCGTTCACTCTCATTGAAGCGGCTGATGATAATGTGCGGCTTCACATCCCGGGTGATGCGCACCACATCGGCAAGTAGCTCCTCTTCCTTCCACTGCGTCAGAGCTTCACGAATGTTCTTCGAAAATCCGTAGTCCACCGCGCGAGTGAACCGAACCTCAACACCGTAGTATTGCGCCGCCTTGAGCATCTCAACGGTTCGCAACGCACCCAGGGCTTCAAAGAAATCGCCACTCACCACATTGGCCCCGCCCTCACCGCGATTGAGAATCAACATCGTGACATGGGCTCCAAGCCCGCGGCTCAAATAAGTCAGCAGTGCCGGATCCTCGTCGTCCGGGTGCGCGGTGACATAAAGGATCCGTGCGTCGGTAGACAATTGCTTGAGCGTATGCCGCAAACCCGCCACACCACGATCCTCCGGCAGCACCTCAGCCCCAGGGAGCAAGACAAGTAAACCGAGCAAACAGAAAATAACACGCATGATCTGCCATGTTAACTTTGAAACAAGTTCATGCATATCCCGGACGGAATTTTATCTGCTCCGATTCTGGCTGGTTTTGGCGCCGCAAGTTGTCTTGGCGTGTTCTATTCGGCCAAGAAAGCGGAGGAGACAACGCAAGCTCATCGCATCCCCTTATTGGGTGTGCTGGGGGCATTTGTTTTTGCCGCGCAAATGGTGAACTTTCCTGTTGGCCCGGGTGCGAGCGGTCATCTGCTGGGTGGGGCGCTTCTCGCCGCAACGATTGGACCGTGGGCCGCAAGCATCACGATGACCGCAATTCTATTGGTGCAGGCGTTGGTCTTCCAGGACGGCGGCGTTCTCGCATTGGCCGCCAATGTCTTCAACATGGCAATACTCGGTGTATGGGCGGCTTGGCTCCCATTCAAGGCTTTGTCCAAAGCAGGCCACCCGCGTATCGGCTTATTCATCGGCTCACTTCTTTCGGTTTTTCTCTCGGCAATTTTGGCCTTGGGCCAAGTCTCGATTTCAAGCGGCGTCATGAGCCAGGGGCTCTGGATTTTCTGCCTCGGGCTTTTCACAATCACAGGCGCAATTGAAGGCGCGATCACCCTTGCCGCCTGGCAGGCCATCGAACGGCTCGAAGGTAGCGTACCCGATGCTGGAGGCGCTGGGCCAAATCGGTTATGGATTCTTGGCACCAGCATTGCCGTTATGCTGATCGCTGTCTTCTTCGCCTCTAGCTCACCGGACGTCCTCGAATACTTCCAACAGCAGACCGGCGTCACGAGCGTTGGAGCAAGTTTTACAGCGCTCATGCCTGATTACGAGTGGGGCAAATTTGATGGCGAATGGATGCGCAAATCTGCCGCTGGAGTCGCGGGGCTGATTTGCGTTTACGGCCTCAGCCTGCTGCTTTCCAAGCTGATCCCGCGCGGACAGCAGCAGTAGTCATGAAGCTCGATCCTCGCTGCGCCCTGCTCTTGCTGCTTGCCTATCTGATTGCACTCTCGTCACTCACGCCAGGACATAATCTCTTGCTTTCCCTGATGTGTATACTCCCCCTTCTTCTGTTGGCATTCAGCCCAGTCCCAAGAGCTGACCTCCTGGCACAGGCTGCCTACGTCCTGCCCTTCTCTTTTGCAATTGCGGCCGTTGCTTTGCTACGTGGCAATACAGCTCAGGCCGTATTCTTTCTGCTGCGCAGCTACATTTCGATTCTGACGGTCCTCATCGTAACCAAACTTGTCTCAACGCTTGACCTACTGCGGGCGATGGAGCGCCTGGGCGCACCCCGATTTCTGATCATCGTTACAGAGTTTCTGATGCGTTACCTCGAAGTGCTCCGCGCAGAGGCTGATGCGATGCGCTTGGCGGCGTTATGCCGGGGTGCAGCACAAAGCAAGTTGATCGCAGCCTCAAGCCTCGGGATGCTCTTTGTGCGCAGTCTCGAAAGATCCACCGGAATCCACAACGCGATGCTCGCCCGCGGCTTTAACGGCAGATTGCCGAGACTCTACCCCATGCAGTGGCGCATCGCCGACAGCTTCACCTTGATAGTTGGCATTGTTGGAATCGCGGGCCTGCGGTGGGCACTGTGATCCGTGTTTCGGATTTACGCTACCAGTATTCCGACTCTGGGCCCGTTCTACGCGGGGTCAACTATACACAGGCCAGTGGCGAGAGTGTCGCACTGCTTGGTGCCAACGGCTCCGGCAAAACAACTTTCGCACTCCACCTGAATGGAATCCTGCAGGGTCAGGGCCAGATTGAAGTCGACGGAATCCGTGTCGCAAGTGAAACACTGGAAGCGGTCCGCCGCAAAGTCGGCTTCGTCTTCCAGTCCGCCGAAAATCAATTGTTTCTGCCCACCGTTCTTGAGGACATCATGTTTGGCCTTCTGAACCAGGGTGCCGCCGTTGAGGAGGCAAAGCGTCGAGCCATGCAAATGATCGAAAGCCTGCACCTAGAAGCTTATGCAGAAAGAAACCCATTCCACCTCAGCGCCGGCGAGAAGCGCCGTGCAGCCCTTGGAGGGGTCCTCCTCATGCAGCCAGAAGTACTGATCCTCGATGAGCCAACTACCTTCCTCGACCCTCCAGGAATCCGTAGTCTAACCAAGATGCTCAATCAACAATCCATGGCAAAAATCATCATCACTCATGACTCGAGATTTGCCATTGAAACCACGACGCGGGCAGTATTTTTTGAAAAGGGCCAAATTGTGGCTGAAGGTTCAACCGGCGAGATCATCGACCGCTTCGGCTGGGTCTAGAGGGTAGCAAGGCCACTTGCCGGCCTGTAGCCACATAGATTTCATGCCTTCCAAGAATTAACTTCACTTCCTTTGGAAGACTGGTTTTGGAAACGTCAAGCCCAGCCGCAAAAGGCGAGAATGCTGGCAAGACCGTGGCACGCTTGCTCACCAGAAATGCAGGAACCCGGCGATTCACTCCCGCATCATCCCGCAAGTTGATCGCAGGATGTAAATGGCCCAAGAGGTAATGTTTGGCATCAGGAATCTCCAGGTGCAACCGGTCTCCATGAAGACCCAGCAGATCCCCTTCTCTCCATGAGGGCGTCACTACAATCGGCAATTGACCGAAATCCCGCGCCACTGCACGATCGTGGTTTCCTTGAACAATCCTGACCTTGCTTTTCTTAAGGATGGAGAGCAAAACGCCTTCGATAAATTCGCGCTCCGCTGCCATCGGTCTGGGAGCATGCACCGTGTCTCCGAGAAATACAGTTTCGGTTGGTCGAAAGAAATCAATTACAGACTGCAGCCGGTCTAAAATTCCGCCATCAGTAGTGGGGCCAAGTTGGCCCCGGCGTCGTTGCGCAAAACCATATCCGAGATGTGCGTCGGCGATCATGAGCGTGCGCGTATCAACCAGAAACAGAGCTCCACTACCGTGAGCGATTCTGCCGGGGCCGACTTCAATACTCAGTTCCATTGCTCATACATCCCGGCAACAATTTCGTCTAGAGCCTTGTCTGGATCTTGCGCTATCAAAGCTTCACGATTGAAGCCAGAAAAGAGCGGGATGGCGAATGGGCTTGGGCGCTCCAGATCATAGATCTCCCAGGGATCCACATGAATTCGCGCTGCAGCACGACAGGCTGCGGCTCCATCAAGGTCATCTTCCAAAACCTCGCGAATCGCTTCCCGCAATAAGGGGTGATCTGGCTCATAGCGTCGAAACGTCTCAAAAAGTAATCGTCCACTCCAACTCGATGCACGCTTCTGTGATCCGGGATTACTGGCGTTTCGCCGGGCCATGAGCTGGCCTGTTTCGCAAATTGGGCGAAATTTCGATCCCAGGAGTTCCGTCTTGTCGAGCGCAGCTTCGAGATCACGCTCGAAGTTCTCCGGATTGAATACAGCGCGCAGCCTGTCTGGCTCGGGTGCACGCCTGGCACCGAAACTCAGCAGAAAACTATGGTCGTCAAAGTTGCCCGCCATCGAACCGAATTCCTCTCCAAGCCTATGGCTCAGCGTCCATATCATCGATCGATTTACACTACGCCCAGCCAAGTGATGAAAAATATAAATGATCGACCTTTGACTCGGAACTCGCTCAACCAGAACCGGGCAATCCACGGGCAGCGGCGTCGCAAGATATTGCCTTTCCATATAGGCAACAACACGACTTGCAATCGAACTCGACACACCCCAGTCAGACTCCAAAATACGTGCGCACCCACTGCTACCTCCAGATTCATAAGCAGCACGAAGACTTCTGCGAAGCAGCAATTCTTCCTCTGCAAGGCGAGCAGTCAGACTCATCTTCCCGCCCATCCAGCGTGGCGTTCGTACTCTTTCTCCTCGTGCAGTTTCTACGATCGCCACATTGGCGTGAAATCGCTTCACAACAACACTCTTGCCGCCAATGACAAACGCTTCACCCGGCTGCAGCGCCGTTATAAAGCTCTCTTCAACTTCTCCAAGACGATGCTGGTTGCGATTCACAACTCTCACTGCATAGTCATCGCTGATCGTGCCGACGTTTTGATAGTAAGCACGAGCAACTTTGCGGTTCGAAACGCGAAAACGCCCGTCGCGAAGCACTATCTTTCCATACTCTGCATTCTGCCCAAGCACAGCCCCACCACCAGAAAGATAGTGAAGTACGGCATCAAAGTCTTTACGGGCCAGATCCTGATAGGGGCCTGCACGCTGTATCAAAGCAAAAGCTTCCTCAACAGAGTGCTCGCGTTCTACGGCAAGCCCCAACAGCGCTTGAGCCAGCACATCCAGTGGCGCCTCTGGCATTCTCAATTGATCCAGGCGGCCCGCTTTTACCGCTGCACGTATGGCGATACACTCCAGTAAATCCGGCAGACTTAAGGGAACCAATGCTCCTACCGCATGGCCGCCAATCCTGTGCCCACCCCGCCCCAATCGCTGCAGCGCCCGGCTAACTCCGCGCGGTGCCCCCAGCAGTAGCACTTGATCAACTCCAGCAAAGTCCACTCCCATCTCAAGACTCGAAGAACACACAACCGCCCTCAGCTTCCCTTCTGCCAGTTGATCTTCCACCCACAGTCGTTTCTCTCGATCAAGCGAAGCATGATGAACTTCGATGTCATCGTCGAGTTCCGGAAGCAACACCTTTAGCGCCAGCCCGAGCCGCTCTGCTGCACTTCTGGTTTGCGTAAAGACCAGCGAACATTTTGCCTGCTCTACTAACCCAGCCACGATATGAGCGACACGATAGGGATTAAACCCTGCTGCAGGTAATTTGGTCTCATCAGGGACTGCCGCAATTTCCAGGCGATGCACTCTCTGCGTCAGTGCCTGAGTGATCACGCAACTGCGCCGCCCTACCAGCAAGCGAGCCACCGCCTCTGCCGGGGCAGCAGTCGCGCTCAAACCAATTCTCTGCATTGGCTTTGTACCGCGGGCTTCCAGTCGCTCAAGACTTATGGCAAGCAGGCTGCCTCGCTTGGATTCGCAAAAGCTGTGGATCTCGTCGACGATGACACACATCGGCCTAAAGCCGTCCTGCCATTGCGTTTGGCTTAACAGGCTACTCAAGCTCTCGGGAGTAGTCAGAAGAAGATGTGGCTTGCGCCGGTTCATCTTTTGCCGGTCTGTGAGTGAGGTGTCACCTGTGCGCGTTTCCTGACGAATCCGCTGGGCTGCCGGAAGACTCTGGTTTAGGGCTTCAAGCGGAGCTCTGAGGTTGCGATCGATATCTCGATTGAGACTCCGCAGAGGCGAGACGTAGACCACATAAGTGGCATTCTCCAGTTCGTTCCTGGATGCCAGTTTCCCCAATGCTGAAAGTGCGCTGAGAAATGCTGCCAGGGTCTTGCCGCTGCCAGTAGGGGCCAGAATCAATGTGTTCTCAGATTTGAGCGTGTGTGGGAGTGCCAGCTTCTGGATCTCACTGAAAGCAGGGAATCGACTCGCAAACCAGTCCGCTAAAGGTGGATACAACCTACTGCGCAAGCGAACGCTCATACAGCTCCTTCACATGATCGAGAGTGTCGGCATCTTCAGATTTTTTGTCTTTGCGCCAGCGGATAATGCGCGGAAATCGCAGCGCGAAACCGCTCTTGTGCCGAGGGCTTTTCTGCAATCCATCAAAGGCAACTTCGAGCACAACCTGAGGTTCAACCACTGTAACTTTGCCATAACGCTCTCTGGCAATCGACCGGAAAATCTTCGTCAACTCGCGAATTTCATCATCGGTAAGCCCTGAATAAGCTTTACCTACATTCAGGAATCGCTCGCCGTCGCGGACGGCAAATGTATAGTCGCTCAGCATCGTAGCGCGCCGCCCACTCCCTTGCTCTGCCGCCGTCACTACAACATCCAGACTGGCGTAAGCGCGCTTAACTTTCAGCCAATTCGCACTGCGGCGGCCCGATTCATAAAGGCTCCCTGTCCGCTTGAGCAGCAGCCCTTCATTTCCTCGTGCACGAGCAGCTAGAAAGCTGGTTTCAATGTCTTCCTCCGGGTCAACCCGGCGCTGAATAGAAATCAGCAGCGGAAATGAAACGCCGTCAAAGAGCAATTCGAGCCGCTGACGCCTGCCTTCGATTGGCATATCCAGTAGAAGTTCTTTATCGCGATAAAGAAGGTCGTAACCAATGAATGCAACGGGAACTTCTGCCATCAATTTCTCATTCACCTTTTTTCGCGCCAGTCGCTTCTGAAGCACCGTAAAGTTGAGCGCCCGTTCATTTTGCCATGCAAGTACTTCCCCATCCACAACCCCGCTGCCACTCACGATCGAGAAGGCGGAAACAATCTCAGGAAAGGCATTGGTCGTGTCTTCCAGGCCACGGGTAAAGATCTTGACTTTACCGCTGTCAAAATGAACCTGGCTCCGAATGCCATCGAATTTGTCCTCAACAAACCATTCCGTCGAAGCCGGCAATTCCGCCATCTCATCCAGAGGACGGGCAAGCATAAACTCCAGCGGATGAAAAAGACGCGCCTCAAGGGTATGCAAGAGCTTTCTTCTGGCACAAACCGCAACCTCCGCAAGGTCTCCGGAACGATTGGCTGCAGCCCTGACGTTAACCAGACTTTCCCCAGTCGCCTGGGCAATGGCATCTTCAACAAGCTTTTGTTGCAATCCGATCCGGAAGCTGCCGGTGATTACCTTCAGAAAATATTTCGTGGTTAGAGCCGTCTGCCGGGCAAGCACTTCAGCCAAAAGACTTATTTTGTCTGCAGCCTTGCGAGACGCAAACAAGCGCATGTAGCATGATTCTGCGGCTTCGAGACTCAAGGGGAGATCTGCGGCCTTGCCGTGCAGAAGAAGGCTAATCGTCTCGCTGGTATCACCAACTTCACCCCGGCAAAAACGAAAGAGTTCAGCATCAATGCCGGTCGCAAGCAGGGCCGCCTCTTGAAGGATCGATCGTCCAATACTGAGCTTACGCTCAGCGACTCCTGATACCGGTTGCCCGCTCATAAATCGAACGGCACGCATCATGTCGGCATCTGTTTGAGATCTAATCCAAACGGCCAGGAGACCCACCTTTCGGTTGCGGCTTGAGGTGTTGCCAATCTGATCGAGGATTCGCGCCAATTCATCCATCGAGCCGGTCATTCTGCTTGCATCGACTCTTCTTCAGAATTCCGAACGCGGGCACTTAGAGGAGCCGAAGCATCAAAACCGCGGTCCCGAAGTTGTCTTGCAAAGACTTCGGTGTAGCCGTGGATCACATCAATCTTTTTTGCACCAGATCGCTCAACCATCTCAAGCAATTCATCAAAGCCACCATGATCGCTATACGGAATCAACTTTTCAGCACCCGATCGCAATCGCGCATTGTCCATTCGCGCCCAGCCTGAAACATAAGCGACCCGCATGTTGTTTCCAGCAGATTCTAACTGCCGCCTCATACCCGGTACGACAACCAGTGCTTTGCCCTCAATCTGCTTTGAATCGTAAGCTTTCCATCCCGGAAACGAGTACCCATTCTCCTCGTAGACCGGAATGTACTTCGCGATCGCCCCATGAACTGCAGTTGGAATCCCTGCCTGCGTCAGACATTGTACGATCTCCTGGCCTCGACCCAGCGGATAACCCATAAAGATCGGGGTCGCACCATCCTGAAGGCATTCAAGGGCAAAACCTGCAATTTCCGATCTCGCTTCTTCGCTGGATAAAAAATGAAAGATTGGTAAGCCAAAAGTTGACTCAAGGATCAGCTGGTCGCATTCGATCACCTCAGTCGGCTGGCCACAAAGTGGTTTTCTCAATTTGATGTCGCCGGTGTAGACGACTCGCTCGTTTTTATACTCAATCAAAAGTTGCGCTGCACCCAGAATGTGTCCAGCGGGATAGCAGGTGATTCGCGACCCATTCCAATCGCGGGATTGACCGTATTCGAGAGGCTCAAGCGATTGTGAATGATCAACTTCAATTGGCCAGCGCATCCGGTAGATCTCAAGGGAGGTACTCGTTCCGATTACCGTTTGAGAGTAGTATCGAGCGTGGTCACTATGAGCGTGAGAGATCCAGGCCGCAGGCTTTGAAACTTGTGGGTCCAGCCATAAACTGATTTCGCGAACGTAAATTCCCTCGGGAGTATACTGAAGATCCATTACTCTTGTTAAATTGATGCAATTCGAAACGCTTTCGACTGAAAATTCAAGATCTCAGGGCGTGTTGCGGCATCACATGCTATAAGGATAACTCTGTAGAAATAAACCATGCCAACCTCGTCTTTTCCCTCTTGGATGAAACTCGCTTTGGCGGCCGCCGGTTTTTACAACATTGTCTGGGGCGCAATAGTAATCTTCGCCCCAAACCTATTTTTTGACCTGGCGGGTCTAGTTCGTCCAAACTACCCTGAACTCTGGCAATGCATTGGCATGATCGTCGGAGTTTACGGGGTTGGCTATTGGATCGCGTCCGGAGACCCCGTTCGTCACTGGCCAATCGTCCTGGTCGGACTCCTGGGTAAGGTTCTTGGGCCGATTGGAATGGTTAAGGCTTTATGGGAAGGACGCTTTCCAATGTCTTTTGCCTGGATCAATCTGACCAACGATTTGATCTGGTGGATTCCTTTCGGCTTGATTCTTGTCCATGCCGCCAAAGAATCAGGTGACAAGCAGCGTGTCTATTCTCCTGACATACAGGGTTGGGCAATGCGGGCCAAATCACAGTTTGGGCTTAGCATTCTCGAACACTCCAAACTCCGTCCGGTCCTTCTCGTCTTCCTGCGCCACGTGGGTTGCACCTTTTGCCGCGAGGCCCTTGCCGATCTCAGCGCCAAACGTATCGAAATAGAAGAATCCGGTACACAAATAGTTCTCGTACATATGGGTCGAGAAGAAACAGCCGAGAGCATCCTGGCTAAGTACAAAATAGGCGATGTACCGAGAGTGTGGGATCCGAAATTGTCTCTGTATCGAGCCTTCGGACTCGAAAAGGGAGCACTTGCACAGTTGCTCGGCCCTAAAGTTTGGCTTCGCGGCTTCAAGGCAGGCCTCCTAGGCAAGCACGGAGTGGGCGGCGCAGATGGCGACGTTGCTCAGATGCCAGGAGTTTTTCTGGTTTTCCATGGTGAGATCCTCAAGTCGTATCGCCACCAGAGCTCTGCCGACAGACCAGACTATGTGGCATTGGTCAGTGACATGAACGATAAGCCGGCCTCACGCTAATCGAATGAGTTCTTCACCAGTAATTATTGTTGGCGCTGGGCTGGCTGGGCTTGCTTGCGCGATTGAACTCCAAAGAAAACAAATCCCATTCTTGATTATCGAAGCATCAGACGCCCCCGGCGGAAGGGTAAGAACCGATCTCGTTGACGGCTTCCAACTGGATCGTGGCTTTCAGGTCTACCTCACTGCATATCCAGAGGGAGAACTCTTGCTCGATTACAAAGCACTTCAGTTTGGACGCTTTTCACCTGGGGCAATGGTGCGCCTGAATGGCAACTTCCACAGGGTTATGGATCCGTGGCGCGAGCCTTTCGCTGCACTTTCAGGGATCCTCAACCCGGTCGGCAGCATGAAAGACAAACTACTTGTGGCGCGGCTTAGAGCAGTGGCAATGGCTGGAAAAGCAGAAGACCTTTTGCGAAAGCCAGAAAAATCAAGTCATCAGGCATTAAAGGACTACGGCTTCTCGCAAAATATGATCGACCGTTTTTTCCGCCCCTTCTTTGGTGGAATCATGCTCGATGCCAACCTCAATGTCAGCTCTCGCATGCTTGAGTACGTCTTCCGAATGATGGCGGCCGGAGATACTACTTTGCCTGCCAAGGGTATGGGGGCAATCCCCGCACAACTTGCCTCTCGATTGCCCGCTAATTCGATTAGATACAACTCCAGAGTGGAATGCGTTACCCAGACAACAGTCCAGCTCGAAGGAAACGAAGAACTCAACGCTTCGGCAATTGTTGTCGCAACAGATGGCCCATCGGCGGCAAAACTAATACCAGAGCTTGCCCCGATCGAAAGTCGCATGGCGATGACACTCTATTTTTCGATCCAAGGGCCAGCGCCAATCGCCGATCCAATCATCATGTTAAACGGAGACATGGAATGGCCGATCCAGAACGCCTGCTTCCCAAGCTTGGTGTGCCCAAGCTATGCGCCTCCCGGACATCATCTCGCCAGCGTTGTAGTTCTCGGCGATCCAAGCCAGCCTGACGCAGAGATTGAATCCAAAGTCCGCGCTCAACTCACCCGCTGGCTCGATCAGGATCTGAATGCATGGCAACTACTGCGCATTTACAGAATTAGAAACGCCCACCCCGCCCACTGGCCTGAAACTGTAGCGGAGAAGCCAACCAGACTCAACAGCGGCGTTTACCTCTGCGGAGATCATCGCTTTATGCCCAGCATCCAGGCAGCGCTGGTTAATGGCAGGCACGCAGCAGAATCAGTGGCCGAGCAGGTCGGCTGACTTGCTCCTCAAAATCAACCTCGCCTGCTCTTTATACATGGCAGGCCTTATCTGGTTCGTTCAGATCGTCCACTATCCTCTCTTTGAGCGGATTGGACGAGAGAATTTCGCCTTGTATGCAGAGCGGCACCAAAAATTGACAACCCTTGTGGTTGCACCCGCGATGCTGCTTGAACTTGTAGCGTCTATCGCACTGGTCCTCACGGCCCCTTCCTCCTCGGCTTCGTGGGTGGCTGGGTCGATGACGCTGCTTGTTTGGGGCTCTACCATAGGCATCCAGGTTCCCTTGCATGCGCAACTGGTTTCAGGCTTTAATTCAGCGACCTGGAAGACTCTGGTAGCATCCAACTGGATAAGAACGATTGCTTGGACACTCAGGTCGATCCTTCTCCTTTGGATGATATAAGGATCAATGGCTAAACATCGAGTTGTAATTGTCGGCGGCGGATTTGGTGGCTTGCATGCCGGCAAGGCGCTGCAGCATAAGGATCTGGAAGTTACGATTCTCGACCGGAGAAACTACCATCTCTTTCAGCCCTTGCTCTATCAGGTGGCTACCGGCGGCCTCTCGCCCGGCGAAATCGCAGCACCACTCAGAGCCATCTTTGAGTGCCAAAAGAACTTGCGCGTTCTCATGACAGAAGTAACCGGCTTCAATGTCGAGCAGCGCCTGGTTCAAACCAGGATGGGCGACATCCCCTACGATTCACTGATCGTTGCGGCCGGCGCCAAAAGTACTTACTTCGGAAATGAGAGATGGTCCTCGATTGCCCCCTCACTCAAGAACATCGAAGACGCCACTAGCCTTCGGGCCCGCATCTTCGGTGCCTTCGAGGAAGCCGAAAAAGAGAGTGATCCAGACAAGCGCAGAGCCCTGCTCACCTTCCTCATCGTCGGCGGCGGGCCCACCGGGGTAGAACTGGCCGGTGCCTTAAGTGAGATCGCAAACGATGCCCTTAAAGAAGACTTCAGAAGCTTTAACCCTGAAGACGCCCGCATCATGATTCTCAATTCAGGGCCACGCATTCTCTCGGCATTCTCAGAAAGTCTTTCCAAATCGGCAGAACTTCAACTAATTCGTCTGAATGTCCTGTGCCGGGCAGGAGTCAGAGTAGTTGATGTCAGCCCGGAAGGGGCAACGGTTACAGTTGAAGGTCGCCAGGAGTTCATGCCCTCTCGCACGGTGATCTGGGCTGCTGGGGTTACTGGGTCCCCATTGGGCAAAACCCTTGCCGCAGTTAGCGGACAGGAATTGGTCCATGGCGGAAAACTTGCCGTTGAGCCGGACTGCACGCTGCCCGGTCGCCCTGAAATTTTCGTAATTGGAGACATGGCGCACTTCCAGCATGGCCTCGATCAACCTCTCCCAGGGGTCTGCCAGCCTGCCATGCAAATGGGGGACTACGTCGGTGACTTGATTCAGAAACGACTTGAGGGACGCACTAAACCTGCATTCAAATATTGGGACAAAGGCAGCATGGCGGTCATCGGGCGCAACCGCGCCGTAGCCCAAATCGGCAAATTTGAATTCACCGGCTACATTGCCTGGTTGCTCTGGGCCTTCATCCACGTCCTTTACCTGGTCAACTTCCAATCCCGCATCATCGTCGCCATCCGCTGGGGCTTCGACTACTTCAGCTTCAATCGGGGCGCGCGCCTGATCACGCGGCCGGATCCACCGGCTCAAGAATCTTGACCGACCGCTTTTTGTTGGAAACTACAACGTGACAGCGATGTTTGAGTTTGCCGTTGAGTTCAACCGAAAGCGGTTTCGTCGCCGGGTAATCAAAGGTCAGAACATCTCCCACTTTTAGCTTCAACATATCGCTCAAAAGCATGTTGGGCCCGCGAAGCCGGGTATCCAGTTCTACCTTCGAATTGCGAACCCGGCTGTAAACACGCAGTGTGTCTTCCTCGGTACTCTCTGTCTTGCGAATCGTCCATTGATCGGCAAATTTGTGACTCAACATCTTAATGATGATCGAGGGAATGCCAATATTCATCATGCCGCTCACTTCGCCAATCCGGATTTCAATCGATACAGCCACAATTGCCTCGTTTGGAGCGAGAATCTGCATTAACTGCGGCTCGGTCTCATAACCGGCAATCTGAAAGTCGATCGCGGCAATGCTCTTCCAGGCATCCTTGAGATCGCGCAGCATCAGCTTGAAAATACTCTCGAGGATCGATTGCTCAATTTCAGTGACTTCCCGTTCCATTTTCGTCAGCGTATTCACAGATCCACCCAGCAACATCTCAAGCATCGGGAAGATCATCGTCGGGTTTAGCTCGAGTAAACAATTGCTGTCAAAAGGCTGGGCATCCACCGTCGCCACCACCGTAGGCGATGGCAACACCTGCTGAAACTCGGTAAACGAAAGTTGTTCCACACTCACCAGATTCACCACTACATAAGCACGCAGATATGCCGATAAGCTACTGGCAAGCGAACGGGAAAACGCTTCATGGAGCACATAAATCGACCTCAGTTGGTCTTTGGCGATCCGGTCTGGACGCCTGAAATTGTATGGCTGCGCCCTCCGCGCCAATTCCGTTCGACGAGCATTTGCGCTCGTCTGCTGGAACATATTATCGATTTCATTTTGAGAAAGGACGCGTGCCGACATCAAAAGAAGTATCGACGCCTCCACCCCCACCCATGAGTAGGCCCATTGTTAATCTAGAGGTAGGGTGAAAACCTTTCATGTTCAGAATTTCGGATGCCGGGCCTCACAAGCCGACGGAGCCGCACTTGAGGCCAGCCTTTCCGAAAAAGGCTTAACTCAAGCGGCAGCCCCGGCCGACGCGAACCTGATCGTCTTCAATACCTGCACAGTCACCGCCTCTGCAGATCAGGATTTGCGCTATCTTATCCGTCGCACTAAACGGGAGAACCCCAATGCCCGCATTTTGGTTACCGGCTGCTACGCCCAACGTTCTGCAGACGAAATCGCTGCCCTCGAGGGAGTCAATTGGGTAGTAGGAAACTCTCACAAAGGCAGCATAGGCGACATCGTCACCGAGAACCCCACACCCTATCACGCAGAAGTGCACATCGGAAACATTTTCGATCAGAACGAATTCTTCACCGCCCCGGTAGAAGGACCGGCTGGGGATCGCTCACGCCCTAACCTGAAGATACAGGACGGCTGCAACAATCGCTGTTCCTTTTGCATTATCCCTAGCGTGCGTGGGAAATCACGCTCGGCTCAACCGGAATGGGTACTGGCTGAAACCGAAAGGCTATCGCTCAATGGCTATCCCGAGATCGTACTCACCGGAATCAACTTGGGCCGTTGGGGACGCGAATGGGGTGCAGGACGTAAGCTACCCGACCTCCTGCGAAGGATGCTCCAGGAAACTTCCATTCGAAGCATCCGCCTCTCCAGCGTTGAGCCGATGGATTTTTCCAGCGACCTGCTCGAACTGATGGCCTCTACCGGCCGCATCGCCAAACACGTTCATGCGCCGCTCCAGAGCGGCAGCGACAGCGTCCTGCGACGAATGCATCGCAAGTACCGACCCCGGCATTATGAAGACCGGCTTCGTTTGGCGCGACAGCTAATGCCACACGCCGCCATTGGCGCGGACGTGATGGTTGGCTTCCCGGGCGAAACAGACCAAGAATTCGAAGAAAGCCGCGCCTTCATCGAAGCCATGCCGCTCACCTATCTGCATGTTTTCACTTACTCTGAACGCCCTGGCACGAAGGCGGCAAAAATGGAAGCCCCTGTACCGATGGAGCTACGCCGCGAGCGCAATCGTATCCTGCAAGAACTCAGCGCCCTTAAGACGCGCCAATTCCATCTCAGCCTGCTCGGCAAGCGTTTCTCTGCCGTCACCATCAGCAATCAGGGCACAGCTCTCACGACAAACTATGTGCGGGTGCATTTAAACGAGGTGCGGCCAGCAAGCCAGTGGATCGAAGTCGAACTGGGTGCGATCAGCAGCCGGGGCGTGCGCGAGGCCAATCCGCTGATGATTCTGGCCTAAACTTCGCGACGGTTCTCAAGACTCTTCAGCATCGTCACTTCATCAGCAAAATCGAGATCCGAGCCCACAGGAAGACCCATTGCAATCCGCGTCACCTTAAGCCCCAACGGCTTGAGCAGCCTGCCCAGATAAGCAGCCGTGGCTTCCCCTTCCACCGTGGGGTTGGTAGCCAGGATGATTTCTTCAATCCCAGGGTCGGCAAGGCGTTCCAGCAAACCTTTAATCTTGAGTTGCTCCGGGCCAATCCCGCGCAATGGTGAGATTGCCCCATGCAACACGTGATAAAGGCCGTCAAACGAACGGGTCGTCTCAATCGGAATTACGTTATTCGGATCTTCCACAACACAAATGAATTTGCGATTGCGATGCGGGTCTGAACAAAAAACACAAAGCTCAGAGCTGCTGATGTTATTGCAGACCGTGCAGAGTGTCAGATTGTCTTTGACATCGATCAACGCCTGACTCAACCGTAATGCACTTTCGCGCGGAGAACGCATCACATGAAAGGCCAGCCTCTGAGCCGATTTCTGCCCAATCCCGGGCAGCCGTTTGAACTCGGCAATCAGTCTTTCGAGGGGCTCGGCAAAATCAGGCATTAGAACATGCCAGGCGGCAGGCCCATGCCTCCCAGCATGGCCCCTGTCTTCTTGGAAGTCTCGTCGTCTACCTTCTTGGCAGCTTCGTTGAAGGCAGCCATCACAAGATCCTGCAGCATCTCAACGTCACCAGCAACTTCGGGGTCGATCTTCACTTCAAGAACGCGCTTCTGGCCATCCATCTTTACGTTGATCGTGCCTCCGCCTGCGCCGGCTTCCACACGGATCGCTGCGATCTCCTGTTGCAAGCGCTCCTGCATTACTTGCGCCTGCTTCATCATGTTTTGCATGTTGCCTGGTAATTTCATGATTGGTGCCTAACTATTCCTGATTTGACAAGTCTCTCACGCCGCGAACCACGGCATCCTTGAATATCTCGCGATATCGCTGCACTTGGGGATTCTCCAGTGCTCGCTCACGAGTAGCCTCGTCGTCCTGTCTCGGCTTTGGCGCCTGCGCCTTTGCCTCGACAATCGAATCGTCCTGTACAACTTCAATCCGCGCCATGCGACCAAGTACTGCATTCAACGCCGCCGCAATATCGCGCGATTGCAGTGGCCGCACAAACTCACGCGGAGCTAAAAACTTTACGCTGCCAGCCGATTCCATCACTCGTGCATTTTGCACGGCATCGAACGAAAACTTCTTTTTTTGTTCATTGAGATAGGCAAGCAGGCGCTCTTTAAGCGGGGAATCCTCAGAAGAAACTTCAACAGGAGCCGACATCGGCTCAACCTTTACCTCTACCTTCGGCACCTCTACTTTGGGCTCAGACGCAACCCGCAGATTGGCCCGCTCACGGGGCGCACTTGCCGCCGCACTCAATGCCACCGGCCTCGACTGCGGCAGACTCGCCAGCACTTCTTCAATCGCTGTCAGCTTGCCGGCCTGCACCATCCGAATCAAGCCCAATTCCATGTGTAAACGAGGCTGCAGAGAATGCTGCAAGTCTCGAAATAGATCAAGCGTCAACTGCAGATACCGGGTCAGATCGTGTTCTGAGAAATTCTCAGCCGTCTCCACCATGCGCTTGATTTCTAACGGCGAAGCAGCGATCAACCGCGTTTGCGGGCCGGTCACTTTCGCCACCAGCAAATTGCGGAAGTACCGGGCCAACTCGCGACAAAAATGCTGCAAGCTCTGGCCGGATCGCTCGAGTTCCATCACGATCTCAAGCATCCGGGCCGAATCCTGCTTTACTAGCGCCTGCGACACATCACCCAGCGAATCAATTCCAAAAATCCCGAGCAAATTCCGAATTTCATTCGCCTTCAGCGTCGTCCCGCAACAGGCAATCGCCTGATCGAGCGCCGAAAGAGAATCGCGAACACTCCCCTCGCCCGTCTGGGCCAGTACAGCAAGCGCATCGTCATCAGCATCGATGCCTTCCTGCTTGCAGATATAACGCATGCGTTCCATCACTTCGGCAA
>JBKJUN010000001.1:0-2394 GCA_046590555.1 Bryobacter sp.
GTTGTGATCGTGGTTGCGCCGAAGAGAGGCGAGCCTTCCAGGCGCATCAGCATGTCGACTACCGGCTCGCCGGTCATCGCACCTACGGTCATGTCGAGCACCACTTGATTGCTGGGAGTGATTTGCGGGCGGACGCTGACGAGGCGCACTGTGCCCGGCATCACCTTTTCAAGGTCGGCAAAGAGCTGGGTCCAACTGACGGATTTACGAGAAATCAGGGTGTTCAAAAAGATGTTGCGATCGAGGACTTCTGAATTCTGAGCCTGACGCAAGACCAGATCGACTTTAGCCTGTTCTGCGGTGAGTTTGCGCACTGCAACGTCTGTTTTTTCGGCTGATGCCCTGGTTTCTTCCGCTCGATTACTCTCTTGAAGGATTAGATAGATTTGACCCACCATGCCTATTGCCAGCGCGATGGCAAGCACTGCGCTTGCGACAAGCATGGCCCGGTCTCTGCTGAAGGGTTCGCTGGCCAGATTGATGGGGATTTTCGCGTGCATCCGGTTAATTCACTCCCGTCGCTTCGAGGTAGCCGAGCAACCCGGCGTTGTTTGCGTCTACCAAACCAAGCCTGCTGCGAAGTGGCCGTACATCCATGGACCAGGTTTCATGCAGGTGGTTTTCGAGTGCTGCTCCCAATTCGCCGAGGCCACAGACATCGATCCGCGCTGGCTTGGTTTTTCGCTCATCTTCGAGGTAGGCGAGAGTGGGGTCGAGCACGTTCAGGATTTCGTCGATCGTACCGGATTGCAATTCAAGGCAACGATAAAGACGGAGCACCTGATTCTCGAAATGACTGATGGTGAGCGTGAGCCCGCTGAGCCGCATCGTAAGAGAATTCGCTTCGGCCAGATTGGCGGCGCTGAGGCCTGCGATGGTGACAAATCCGGCATGGAAGCCGGCATTGCGAAAGGCCGTTTCATAAGGGGCGAGCGTTTCTACCGCTATGGCCGCCACGGTGAGATCGACTTTGTTTGCGCCCTTGGGGATGACCTGATAGCGCAGGATTGCCGTTTCCACATCGAAAGGCACTGTGCGTTTCAGCCGAAGGCGGATCAAGGCCGCCTGATCTTCAGCCTTGCGGGGGAACTGATCAAAATCCATCAGCGATACTCGGGCTGCTTTGTCTGGCAAGATGAGCGCGGCGGCACGTTTGCGATTGCCGTTTGGAGAAGGGGTGATGCGGCCCAGGGCCTCAGCAAGCACTCCGGCATCATGATGTAAGTCGAGGTTGGGGAGGGATTCGAATTTTGTCGAGCCTGCCTGCCAGTGAGCGATACCGCTTGCGCCCAGCTCGAAAGCAAAGGCAGGTGGCGGCTCCTCGATGAGATTACGCAACTTCTCAAGAAGACTCATTCGACGAAGGTTACCTTGTTGATTTCTTTCAGAGTCGTGAAGCCTTCACGCATCTTGTCTACTGCGCTTTCTCGCAAGGTGCTCATTCCTTGTGCACGGGCGGCCACGCGGATCTGCGAGGTGGGGCGTCGCTCGAGAATCAGCTCGCGGATCTCTTCGGTGAGGTCGAGCAGTTCGTGGATTGCAGTTCTGCCGCGGAAGCCTGTGCCGCCGCATTCAAAGCAGCCTTTACCTTCATAGAGCGTTACGTCGCGCCATTCTTCCAGCTTGAGCCCGCTATCGAGAAGCTCCTGATCGCTGACCTTAATTGGAGCCTTGCAGTGCGGGCAGATCTGACGCACCAGACGCTGGGCCAGGATGCAGTTGAGTGCACTGACAAAATTGTAGGGCTCGACACCCATATTGAGGAAGCGACCGAGGACGTCGAAGACGTTGTTGGCGTGAACGGTGGTGAAGACGAGGTGGCCAGTGAGGGCGGCGTTGATGGCGATGATGGCGGTTTCCTGGTCTCGGATTTCGCCGACGAGGATTTTGTCCGGGTCGTGGCGCAGGATGCTGCGCAGACCGCGGGCGAAGGTGAGACCCTTCTTTTCGTTCACAGGAATCTGCGTGATGCCCTTGAGCTGGTACTCGACCGGGTCTTCGATCGTGATGATCTTGTCTTCGTCGTTCTGGATCTCGCTCAGAGATGCGTAAAGTGTCGTGGTTTTGCCGGAGCCAGTGGGGCCGGTGACGAGTACCATGCCGTAGGGCTCTTTGATATAACGGCGAAATTTGACAACGTCCTTTTCGGCGATGCCTACGACCTCGAGCGAAAGGCGCGTGAATTTCTCGCTCATGCTCTCTTTGTCGAGAACACGGAGTACGCTGTCTTCGCCATGGACTGTTGGCATGATCGAGACGCGGAAATCGATTAAACGGCCTTTGTAGCGAACGCGGAAGCGACCATCCTGCGGGACGCGGCGCTCGGCGATGTCTAGCTCACTCATGACCTTGATGCGGGAAATGATGGCCGAGTGCCAGTCTTTGGCAATCGGA
>JBKJUN010000036.1:0-4068 GCA_046590555.1 Bryobacter sp.
GCGGAGCGTTTGGTCTTCTCGATTGCGGGACCGGTGCGGGCGTCGGCGACGTCGACCAGGGTGACGGGCCGGTTGGATTTCCCAAATTGGAACGCTTCGAGTTCCATTTTCTTGCGCGACGGGGTATTGCAACTGAGGATGCGGCGCGACCAGACGCGGCCATCGTCCCAGGCTTCAAGCCAGGTGCCGCGCGCGGTGACGTCGATTTTGAAGCGGTCTTTGGCTAGTACAAGCGGCTTTTCGCCTCGCTCAAGGAGAGCGGGGGATTGGCAGGTGGCGATAAAGTCTTGGATCGCAACGGCGATCTTGTCGGGGACCATTACTGTGCCTGATTGCAGTTTGCGTGCCAAACTCAAAGTAGTGCTCAAAGAACGTCTGGCGGAAGTAGAAAATCGATTGGCGCTGGCCTGCCAAAAGGCCGGGCGCAAGAGGGATGAGGTGCTGCTGCTGGCAGTGACGAAGGTGTTTTTGGCCGATGTGATTCTTGAGGCATATGAGTTGGGGCTCCGTGATTTTGGGGAGAATTACGTGCAGGAGTTTGAGGGTAAGTTTCCGCTCGTGTCGCATCTGACAGGGGCTAATTTCCACTTGATCGGGCATCTGCAATCGAATAAAGCGCGCAAGGCGGCGGAGTTATTTAGCCATATCCACACGGTGGATTCGGCGAAGCTGGCGGGGCGTATCGATGAGGCGGCAACTGACGTGAAACACGTTTTAATTGAGGTGAAGTTGTCGCACGAGGACGCCAAGCACGGCTGTGCGCCTGAGGATTTGCCCGAGTTGATCGATGGGATTGCGGCCTGTCCGAAATTGAAGCTGACTGGACTTATGGCAATTCCACCGTGGGACGAGAATGCCGAGACGTCGCGGCCTTATTTTGTGGCGTTGCGCGGGCTGGCCGAGAAGCATGGACTGCCTCAATTGTCGATGGGGATGTCGAACGATCTTGAGGTGGCGATTGAAGAGGGGTCGACTGTGGTTAGGGTGGGGACAGCGCTTTTTGGCAAGCGCCTGAGGCCGCAATGAAGCTGGGGTATTTTGCACCGATGCCTCCGGCCTCGACCGGGGTGGCTCAATATGCGGCTACTTTGTTGAAACAACTGCAGCGGCGCTTTGAGATAGTCGCAGGTGGGGATGCGAATCTCTATCAGGTGGGGAACAACGGGTTGCACTGGGAGATTTACCAACGGGCGATTGCCGAGCCCGGGGTGGTGTTATTGCATGATGCCTGCCTGCATCATTTGCTACTGGGAAAGCTGACGCAGGCGCAGTATGTTGAGGAGTTTGTCTACAACTACGGGGAGTGGTTTCGGCAGACGGCGGAGCGGTATTGGGAAGGGCGAGCGATGAGCGGGTCTGACACTCGTTACTTCGACCGGCCGCTGCTCAAGCGGCTTTGTGAGGGGGCGCGGTTGGTTGTTGTTCATAACCGCGCAGCGGAGGCGGCGGTGCTGAGTCATGCTCCGGGAGTGAAGGTTGCAGTGTTGCCGCATTTGTTTGAGGCTCCGCGGGATCACTTTTATCGCGAAGTGGATGAGTATCGGGAGCAGGTGTTGGAGGTGCCCCGGGACGAATGTCTGTTTGCGGTGCTGGGGCATTTGCGGGAATCGAAACGCGTCGATGCGGTGTTGCGAGTCTTTGAAGCTTTGCGCAGGCAGGGCTTGCAGGTGCGGTTGCTGGTGCAGGGGGATTTCGTGGGGCCAGATCTGGAGCGGGCTCTTACGGATCGATTGCAGGCGAAGTGGATTGTGCGCCGTGGGTATTTGAGTGAGGAGGAGTGGTGGATGCAGGCGCATGCTCTCGATGTAGGGATCAATCTGCGGTGGCCGCTGGCAGGGGAGTCCAGCGGGATTGCAACCCGGCTGATGGGGATTGGCAAGCCGGTGATTGTGACGCGGAGCCTCGAGACAGAGGATTTGCCGGAGGTGGCCTGTGTGAAGGTGGACCCAGGGCTGGCCGAGCAGGAAGAGCTGGAGCGATTTGTGGCGTGGCTGGCGTTGAAGGTGGAGGCGCGGAGAGCGGTGGGGCGGCATGCGGCGATTCATACGCAGCAGTGGCATGGGGTGGAGCGGGTGGCGAGTTTGTTGGGAGATTGGGTGATCGAGGCGTTTGACGCTGGGGGGCGTGCGGGGCTAAGCTAAAAGAGTTGCTACAGCGAGGCGCGGTAGCCAAGTGGTAAGGCAGAGGTCTGCAAAACCTTTATGCACCGGTTCGACTCCGGTTCGCGCCTCCAAATCCTCCAAGTCCAAACCCCAATAGAATTAATGGTCCGTGTGAATCGGCGTTCTACTTTCCGAGCGCTGCACTGACTTCCGCAGCAGCACGCTCGCCTGTTTCAACGGCACCGTTGAGATAACCCTGAAAATCGAGCGAAGTGTGTTCACCGCAGAAGTGACAATTGCCCTCAATCTCACCTTCAATTCCGACGAAGGTCTGATATTGACCCGGCTTCCAGAACGAATAAGAGCCGCGAGTGAGGGGGTTGGCTGTCCAATCTTCAAGGTGTGATTTTCCGTTCCATTGGGCGGTCAAGCCTGGAAGAACAGGTTCAATTCGCGATAAGACGGTTTTGGGTGAGGTTTTTGAGGCGGCGCGTGCGACGTCTCCGCCGGTGTAGTTTACGAGAATGCCGGACGTACCTGCCTGGCCCCTGGTAACGTCCCAAGTGATCTGGTAGCCAGTGTCTGCATAGCTGTCACCGTTGTTGCCGAGGGCGTTCCAGTGACGATTGCGGAATTGGAGTTGCAGCTTGGCGTTGGAGCCCATTCCCTGTTCACGAATCGCAATTTGCTTGAGTGGACGGAACTTTGCCTCTGAGAAATCGAGCGTTCGAAGAATGGAAAAGGGAATAGCGAGGACAACTCGAGATGCCTCTACCTGAGTGGTTCGATTTCCTTGCCTGAACGTAAGCGTGTAGGAGGAATCGGGATTCTGCTTGATTGCCGAGAGCGCAAACCCAGTCTTGATCTTCGGTGCGAGCTGGGAAACCAGGGCCGAGACAATTTGATCGTTGCCGCCGCGGACGTTGTACTTCTCGTTGGACGGCCCAAAGATCCGGAACTGTCCCTGGCCGCTATAGCCCAGCAGATAGAGCAAATTCAGTGCACTCTGACGAGAACACTCTTCTCCGTATTCAATGTTGTAGGCAACATCGAGGAGTTGGCCGAGGCGGGAATAAACGCCACCAGGGATCGACTCATTGATCCAGTCAATAATCGACATTTGATCCAATTGACGGCCGCGCGGGGTGGATTGGTAGTAGGTCGTGGGATAGCTGGCAGCAGAGATGTCGGATTTGATCTTCTGCCAGATCGCCTTGATGTCGGCAGTAGCTTCAGCGTAGGAGTACGGCACGCCATCGAAAAAGTAGAACGGTTCGCTGCCATTAGGTTCAGCAGCCAAAAGATTGTCGAGAGGCAAGCGCAGTTCCTGACACAGTTGTCGAATTGCGGTGTGGCCCTGATCGATTAATTCCCCGCCCCGCTCGACAATCTGGCCGTCCTCAAAGGCGCCGCGGAGGCTCCAACAACGGCCGCCCAGGCGCGTATTTGCGTCATATATATCGGCGGCTATGCCGTGCTGCTTCAGGCGAAGGGCGCAGGTGAGGCCCGCGAGTCCTGCCCCTACTACCACGGTGGGTTTGGCCGACTGTGCCAGCAGCGGCGCGGCAAGAGCGCTTGCCGCAAGAAAGGTTCTGCGCGAGAGCTGGGGCTGGTCGAATTGTCTTGTGATATTAAGGATTGCAGAAAGAAGTGGGGAGTGGGGCATGCGTGGCGTTAATGAGCATACATGAGAATTCCCGATTCGAGAAGGGCATTGGAGTTGGAATTTACACCTAGTACTTTCTCTGGTGGCAGAATCGAATTATGGCCTTCAAGTTCACAAACTCGGAGAGTCAAGAGGCGGATGCAGTGTTTCGACAATGCATAAGATTGGCCGGGAAGGCAATGGCACAGGTCAGTGAGAAACAACTGGGGATCCTGCTGGACACGGAGAACAACTCCATTGCACTGATCGTGAAGCACATGGCCGGGAACATGCGTTCGCGATGGACTAACTTTCTAACTT